>CACWZK010000126.1 GCA_902765365.1 uncultured Lachnospiraceae bacterium | reverse complement strand
TTATTCCTAAATAAATTTGGCGCTCTCTTTCGAGGGCGCCTTTTTTATGCTTATTTTTTCTCGTTTATGTATATTTGAACTCTGGACTGTATTATGGCCGCTACTTCCTTGGAGGTTTTCTGACCGATGAATAAAGGCTGTGTTTCTTCGTTGATGATATTATTCAGGTCTTCATCCCAAACCATTATCTGATCTGCGTGAACTACGTAATCTGCGAGTTCGTCTGCTTTTTCTTTTGTGAGAGGCAGTACTTCATATGAATCTTCGCCGATGTAGTAATATTCATCGTAGTATTGTTTTTCGTTGTTTTCGTCGTAGTAGAAATATTTTTCGGTCGCTTCGCTTTTCATTTTGTCGAATGCGCTTTGCAATACGGGGAAGCCGTAATACGATGAGGAATCGCCGTTATATTTCTCCGGCTGAATCAGGCTGTCGATAAAGTCCCAGGCCTCATCCTTGTTTTTGCTTTTAGCGGAGATGCCTATTATGAACTGAGGAGATATACTGTAACCTTTGGCGCCTTTAACCGGAATATCGGCCAGCACGGTCTCTTCTCCGTAGGTAGCCTGCATTTCATAGTTAAAGGATCTGAAATTGTCCAGATACTGGAAATCAAACAATGCTTTGTCGTTTCTTAAATCCTGCTCGTGCGTATCAGAGTCGGTGTAATATTCTTCGGGAGTTTCTACCGGATAGGTGGCGGCATAATCGAGCAGTTTGACGAATTCGTCCGAGTCAAAACTGCATTTTCCGGTTTCGGGATCGATAAAGGCATCCGTGCAGTTGTTGAGCATGCTCATCAAAACGG
The DNA here is from genome assembly GCA_902765365.1 of uncultured Lachnospiraceae bacterium. Taxonomy (GTDB): domain Bacteria; phylum Bacillota; class Clostridia; order Lachnospirales; family Lachnospiraceae; genus UBA3766. Next base: position 3,913 of record CACWZK010000126.1, on the reverse strand, counting down.
TTTCCCTTGTCATGTATGCACGAAGGGCTTTGTTGCCGGTTTTATTTTCCCATTCAAGAATGTCGTCAATGGTCATGTCTTCTTTATAATTTTTCTTTTTGATGACTGCGCAGTTGACGGAATACGAAGGGAAGATACAGTAAAGCTTATCGCCTTTGGCGAAGGTGTTCTGAGCACTGTAAACCAGATCTTCTTTTTTGATATCGTTTTTCTCGTTCATCAAAGGTGTGAGATCTGCAAATACCCCTTTATCTATCAGGTTATTTACATTGGTGTTGCCTGCTATGATTATGTCGGGAGAATTGCCCGAGGTTAAATCGATATTAAATCTCTTAGTTCCCGCGTACGCATCGGCCGAATTGTTGTATGCGGAATATTCGATTATTTTAATACGGTAGGAATCACTTTTTTTATTATATTCGATGATTTCTTTTGAAATTGAGTAAGGTGTGTCGACACAGCCCAAAGTGATTACTTTTTTGTCTTTGACTTCTTCCCTGGGTACTTTCTTGTATTTTGTGATGATTCCCTCATCGGAATTGTAAGTAATAAATGTTTCCTTGTCCGAAAAGACTATTTCGCCGATACCGTTGGGATTGACATCCGAATCGTAAAAGTTAACGATTTCCTTCGCACTTGTGTCACCGTCATCGAATGCATAGACGGAACTGTTTATACGATAGATATATTCGTATCCGACACTGTTAAACAATGTACGGTTGCCGAGAAGATCACTGCATGATAACGGTATTGCCGTACCGTTTTTATCAATGTTATAAGCTGAATAAACGGGCGCATCGTTTTCCCATTTTGAAGTGACAAGTATTAATTTGCCGGAGTTTCCGACAACCATGTCTGTTATGGAGACATTTTCATCGGGCATTTTATATTGTCCTATGGCGGAGAAGTCCGAACTGAAAATATCTATGCTGTGTGCCTTTGTGACAAACAGATTTCCTTCGTGGTCAAGACATACTTTTCCCACCCAGTCGTCGCTGCCGTTCATGGGGATCTCGGATGTTTCTATCAAGTTGCCCTGAGAATCAAATTTTTCGAAATAAAAAGTATTCGAGTCATCTTCATCGGAAGTGACATTGGAAACAAAATAAAGATTTCCTGAATTATCAACGCCCATAAAATCGTCGCTGTAATATTTGTTCTGTACTTCGGATTTAATCGTAATTGTGTTTAAATCAGATGAGTCCGTAAAAGATGTGACATTTATATTTATGATTGTTTTACTTTCAGATTCTTCCGATTCATCGGTATATTCGTATGAATAGGTTGTGGCATAAAATTTGCCGTTTGAATAAATCAGCGAACTGACATAATTCGAATCGGTTAAACTTATTTCATCGATTTCTTTGAAGACTGCATCCTTGTTAAGCGTTTCGGATATTTCCAAACCATCGGATGTATTGTTTTTTCCCGACAGTACAAAAGAAAAAATATCTTTCGGAGATGAACATCCGAAGAGAGAAAGAGTAAGTAAAACAGATATTGAAAATGCGATAATTTTTTTAATTTTCATAGCGTCTGCCTCCTAACCTTTAAGTATAGAATTGTATTGTTAAAAAAATATGAAAACTATGATAAAATTATTATACTGGAAGAATAAATTTCGCGATAGTATTTTTCGTTTCTTTTATGGCGGGGGCTATTATTGAATGAATCCTTTTAAATTCGTTTTATATGATATAAAAAGGCTTTTCGGACACGGGAAAACCGCTTTTATTGCCATGCTTTCCCCCATCCCTGTTCTTTTGCTGTTCGGACTTTTTTTTGCGCCCTTGTTGCTTGACAGGGGCGAAACTTTCTATTCGATTGCAACTTTAAATGATGACAATAGCAAAATCGGTTATCTGATGAATCTGATCATCGGTTACGAGAACACTACCGGCAACATCACCATATACCCCGTAAAAGAAAAAGAAACGGGAATAAAGCTGGTAGACGAAGGCAAAGTTGCAATCTTCATTTATGTTCCCCCTAAAACATATTTTGATACGATGAGCGGAAGCAAAGCCGTTGTGGAATATTATTATTCACCGACGCATTCTTTTGATGCACTGTTGTTATATAACGGATTAAACAGCGCGATTTCGGTTTTCGGACAGGGTGTCTGCATCGTAAATGAAGGTATTGAAATTGCTCAGAGACTCGGGGTAAGCGATGAAGAAATCATCACTATCTGGAATGCGGGAATCGAGGACTTGTTTGAAATTTTCTTCCATCGTGGCAGAATAATCGGCAAAAACGGAATGTTTAATTTTGGCTACGATTATCATTTAAGGCTCTTCTTGGCTCTTCTTTGTGCGACATGCGCATATTTATCTTCATTTCCCGTTATATATCTTACGAGTCTTGACTTGTCCGAAACATTCAGCCAGAAAAGTATTCCTTCGGGGAAACTCATCGGCTTTTATGTATCGAGAATTATTTCCGGAGCGGTCTTAAATTTTTGTTCTTTTATGGTAATGTATCCTGTTGCCCGAGTAATCAGAAGTCTAAAGATTAAATTCGCATTATCCGTAATCCCCGGTATTATATTAACTTCACTTGCATTCTCTGCTCTTGGAGTGTTGATTGGCTCTTTGTTTAAGCGCGGACAATCGGCTCTTTGGGCAGGACTTTACTTTGGTGCCGCTTCCGTTTCCGCGGTTGCATTTTTATCCGACAAAACCGATCTTCCAAAGATCATATCTTTTATGATGCGTATTTCTCCGTTTAGGGCGAGTGTAAGTATTATTTCAAATGCCATGTTTAATTTTGTGGCAGAACGTTATGTGTTTGATTTGTTTGTTCTGTTCGGCTCATTTGTGATTTTTTCCGTGGCCGGATTTTTGATATATCGTAAAAGGAGTGCCGTATGAATTATTTAGCTTTATTAAAAGGCCGAACAAGGGCACTGCTTACGGACTTTTCTTCACTGGCAGTCATAATCATTGCCGCGGCCGTTTCAATTTATATTTCTGTATACAGCGGCGTCGAAAATACCGAGGGAATTATGATAGAAATCGTCAATTATGATACCGGTATGTGCGGAGAGAGGCTGGCGGAAATACTTAGCAAAGAAAAAGACTATATATTTGAGGTTACAACATATGATGAGGCGATAAACAATCTCGCATTCGACAAAGCTCAGGGCATAATTGAAATAAAACCGGATTTTTCCGACAAAATCAGGGCAGGTGAATATGAATCAATCATAAAAATCACCATGACGGCGGATTCGTATAAGATGAAAACATTCCAGGAAATAGTACTTAATGATGTAGTTAAAGTCTGGGCTGAAGAACTTATAAAAAATCGAATCAGTGAAGTGGAAGGTGCAAGCCAAGCTGATCTTGATGAGTTTATGCAGAATACAAAAAATACGTGGAGTGAAGAAGGCATGTTGTCGATAGATGCCATTATGGCCAAAGGAGAAGAACCCGAAAAGGAGGAAACCTTCTACGGTATCAGATGGTATGCGGCTTTGGCCATGTTTTATCTATGTATCTCCGGAACCTGGATGTGCAGTTATTCAAGCACGGGACTTTTAAGAAGAGTAACGGGAAATGGCGGAAAAATATCATTGCTTTTTGCATTTCAGTCCTTGCCCGGAATAGTTGTTACGTTGCTTGGATTTATTCCCGTACTTATTTCCAGCGGACATCCGAATCCTTTGAAGGTGTTTGTATCTTTTATGATTTATATCTGTTCATCGGCGGCCGTGGCCTTGGTAATATGCTGTGCATCGGGCAAGTTCTCTAATCTTGTTTTGATTTCACCGGTAGCGACGATGGCCGTATCGCTCTTCGCGGGGCTTTTGTGCGAGCTTCCGAACTGGGCGAAAGTCTGGGATATAACTTCCGTGGTCGTTCCGGGACACTGGTTTTATAATTCGATATTCGATCAAAGGTTTTTCCTT
>CACWZK010000125.1 GCA_902765365.1 uncultured Lachnospiraceae bacterium | reverse complement strand
TAGTTCCTTTAATTAATGATTACAAATCCGTATTCGTTGGTCAGAAGATTTTTAAACTCGGGCGAATATCCGAAACCTACTTCAATCATTTCCTGGCGGGTGATCTCTTTATTCTTTAATTTGTTAACCCAGTTCCAATAGTTTACTTCATCATCGGTTCCGACAGGATTTCTCGCAAAGAATGCTGCATAGCAGTCGAGTACAAATTCTTCGTCGGACTTGTTTTTATTGGCATATTCCTGCGATAAGAAAAATCCCTTGCTGATAACTGTGGATATCGTATATACGCGTCCTTTGTCATCCTGACCTTTTAAGATACATCCTTTCCAATACTCTATTCCGTCTGCTTCGCCGCTTCTGCCGAGCGTGGTGGTGTACAGGTCGGATACAAACTTTTCAAGTTTCTTTTTGTCTACATTGGTTGTGTCGAGTTTTAACTCTTTTTTGGGTGCAGGCGCAGGATTGTTGTTCTGATTCTGATTATTGTTCGGTTTTCTGTATTTGTCGGCATCAAGTTCTCCTCTGGTAATGCCGTAACTGTCGCAGAGATTTTTAAATTCCACAGAATTGGTGAATCCTGCGAGAACATCAATTCTGTCCGTACCGGAATTAAGTTTATTCATCCAGTAATTATATCCATCCTCATCATAATTATTCGGGTCAAAGGGATCTCTGTTAAAGAAAGATTTATAAAGCGTCTTTACATACTCATCATTACTTACTTTCTTATTCTGAAATTCTGGAGAATATACAAAACCGTATGCTACCTGAGCGCCTGTTTCCTGACCGGATGTGAGTCTGTTAACCCAGTCGTTGATACCGTCTACATCTTTGTCGATTTCCGACTGAGGTCTTCCCAGAACAACCTTATAAAATCTCTTGACGAACGCTGTAACCTGTTCTTTCTGAGCATTCTGATCGGTTACATTTACGGTGTATTTTACACTCTTTCCGTCAAGTTTAACCGTAATCGTGGTTTTGCCGGCTTTATTTGCTTTAATCTGACCGTTGCTGTAGGAAAGAATGCTTGTATCTTTTATATTTACAGTCGCAGAGCTTACCTTTGTATCACTCGTAAAAGATTTAAAAGCCTGGTCTTCTACTTTGAATTTAACTGCCGTGCTGTCGCCGACATTTAATTTAATTTCACCCGAAGGGTATGATGTGTCAGCTTCAATTCCCGTTACGTAATTTGGATTAAAAATGTATCTCCACCAGTTGTTGTAATATCCGTCTTTGTCACGGCCGTCTTCGTACGGCATATTGTAAAACCACCATCTGTGATGTGTTACAGTAGAATCGTAGTATTTATTATAAAACGGATCATCAAGATATACTTTCGGTGAGAAAATCTGAGCATCCTTGCCGTTCTTCCAATCCTTGTAATATTTGACTTTGTTGGTATCATTTTCCCAGTCATAATCTGCCTTTGAATTCGGAGAATAATGAACCATTCCGTAGCCGAACACTTTGGAATTATTAGTGCCCAAAAGCTCGCAGAGACTGTATTTCTGCCAGTCATTAAGCGACATATAATTGCTGCCGTCAATGGTATGTCTGGGCTCGTAATCAATCATACCGTATGTATAGCCGAGCATATGCTCAGCCAGATGTCCGACATTTTCAATCGAACCGTCTTTTCTTGAAAAGGTGGGAGTTACAATGACAAAATTGTCGCAGTCTCTTTCAAAGCATAATCCGTTTACCCATGACGGACTGCTTCCTACCATACATGTTTCACAGGGGGATAAAGGATCAATACCGAACATTATGACCATATCAAACTCTTTGTTGTTCTTGCGTTTAACAAGATTAAGCTTGTCTATATAATAATCATAATCCAGTTCCCCTGCGGTATCCCAGTATTTATATTCTTCTTTGCTTACACCTTCACCCCATTTCCCGTATCCATAGGAATCTTTCTCAAAAATCTGCTGAAATTTCTTGTTATCAAGAGATTCTTTGCCCGTAGAATACTTTGGAAATTCATCGATTACTACGGTGTCAACAACATTAAAATCAACAGTGTTGTGTGAAATTTCTTCAAAATTATCTACCCAGAAATTCAGAGAATCATCAAGAGAAAATCCGAAATACTCGGACGCCTTAATCTTCTTCTTGCCGTTCCAGTAATTCTTATTGTCTATTGACGTTAAAGTCGGATCAATCGCTGCAACAAGCAGGTTAATCTTTATCTCTCCTGTTGCCGAAAGAGAAATATTCCCGTTCTTATCCACAGTATTAAACGCTTTTGCCTCATAAGAAGGCACAAACGTCAGTAACAGCATAATAAAAGTCATCAGAAGAGAAAGTATTTTTCTGTTTTGCATTTCCAACCCTCCAAAAACAAATAATTTAAATAAAAAAATGCAATCAAATAAGAAAAACTTAAATGATTGCAGTCTAACTACCTGGAAGTAATTCCTTACGGCTTACGACTTTGCGTCCTAACCTTTCGGTTAGTTTGCCCTTATCACAAGAAAATTTTAGCATCTTAAATGAAATAAATCAAATGAATAAACTGTGAAATAAGGCATTTAACATGCTTTTTCAGAAAAATAAACCATAAAAGAATCAAAACTTCAATTCCGCTTCAGTAAAAGAAAGAAGTTCCTCCGCGCCCTCTTTTACGAGTTTTCTCACACGATTTTCCTTTGGATACCCCCATACTTCAAAAAGCCGGGGACCCGCAATAGAGCCGGACGGCAGATCATTGGCTAAAACATATACCATCTCAAGTGAGGATTTTTCGGGTGAATTAAAAATCCACCTGAAAGCATTTGCCGCATTCTTTATAAATTCAGAAAAGCCGCCCGCAGCAAGAGCCGTAATCGTAGTTCCGGGATGAATCATATAAAAGAAAAGATTAGTGTTCTGATACTTTTGCGCCAAATAATAAGTGTACTTTGCAAGACACAGTTTGGATCTCGCATATACGGCAAAGTGATTGTATTTTTCAGAATAATAAAAATCATCAAAGCTGATTTTTCCGTATTTATAAACCAGGGATATGGTGTTAAAATAATGCACTTTATGCGGTAAGCTTTTAAGATATGGCAATAAAGCTTCCGTGAGTCTGTACACGCCAAAATAATTGGTTCCTATTACGCTCTCAAAACCGTCTTTGGTTATGCCCTTTCTGTGAAAAGTACCTGCGTTATTAACAAACACATCAATATCAATCTTATTCGAAATAACCTCGTTTGCAAAAGTATCGATGGACGAAAAATCAGAGATATCAAGTTTCATAATTGATATCTTCGAATCAGGATAATCTTTTAGAAGGTTTTCCCTTGCAACCTCTGCCTTTTCAATATTTCGGCATGCCATTATGATTTCGGCTCCAAGGTAAATCGCAGTCTCAACTGTTTTATACCCTATTCCGCTGTTGGCTCCGGTAACAAGTACCGTCTTTCCTGACAAAGATATATTCTGTTTTTTAAGCCATTTTTTTGTTTTTTCCGATAATGCCATTTTTGCTCAGATAAATGGTGCCGGAAATTATCCGACACCATTCTTTCTACTGTAATTTAGTTTTAGAAGTTTTCAGTTACGGAAGATTGTGTGCTCTTCTGTAGGAATCTTTTTCTGTAGGAACAAGTTTTCCACGTTTAATTCTGTACTTATCACACAGATTCTGGAATTCAACCGAATTGGTAAATCCTGCGAGTACATCCATTCTGTCGGTTCCGTTCTTAAGCTTGTTGAGCCAGTAGTTGTATCCGTCAACATCAAGATTGTTAGGATCAAAAGGATCTCTTCCAAAGAATGAGTGATAAAGTATTATTACATACTCTTCATCGGATACTTTTTTATTCTGGAACTCCTGTGAATATACGAATCCGTATGCTACGTTAGAACCGTCATCCACTCCAGTAATAAGTCTGTCCACCCAGTATTGGATACCTTCCACATCCGCATCGATTTCAGCCTGCGGTCTCTCAAGTACCACGCTGTAGAATCTCTTAACGAACTCGGTAACATATTCTTCCTGAGTCTTTTCTCTCCATTTAGCCTTAATCTTTAAATTCTTGGCAGGCATATTCTTGGGAACCGAAACAGACCATCCGGTAAATACATAACCTTCTTTAGTAGGAACAGGTGCTGTTATTTTGGTATTATATTTAACCTTACCGCTCGTGTATTTATTGCCAGCAGTTCCTCCCGCGAGATCCCAGGTTAATGTGTAAGAATTAATCTTCCATTTAGCCTTGTAGGTTACATTTTTGGCAGGCATGGTCTTAGGAACCGTCGCATCCCAGCCGTTAAATGTATAGCCTGTTCTGGTCAGCTTCGGAGCTGTAATTTGTGCCCCATACTTGACCTTGCCACTGGTATAACTGCCGTTTGCTTTTCCGCCTGCATAATCCCATTTAAGAACATATGTGTTTCTGGTGTAATAATACTTAACAACCAGGCTTCCGTCCGCTTTAATTGTAGCTGTCTTAACAGAAGGCGATTTGAAACCGGAATACGTCTTAACAGCAGGTTTTATGCTGGCTCCGGTTTTGCCTTTTAGATTTTCAACTGCAGGTTTGGCTGTATACTTGCCGTCCAATCCCTGCTTATAATGCTCAACCTTGTAAGCAGTATCTGTTTTTGCTTTCCATTTTGCCTTAAATGTCAGATTTCCTGCAGGCATTTTATCCGGTACTGCTGTATCCCAGCCTGCAAACGCATATCCGGTTTTTACAGGTGCAGGAGTGATAATGGTTTCATCAAA
>CACWZK010000124.1 GCA_902765365.1 uncultured Lachnospiraceae bacterium | reverse complement strand
ATAACACTTCGCTTATATATTACTCAATTTACAATTCTTTGTTTAAATGCAAACTTAATTTTCTTTATCTTCATTGCTGATTTTGCTTGCCCATTCAAGCGCATCATCGATATGCGGTCTGAAATTATCCTTACCGACTTTCTCGATAAATCCGCTCTTTTCCATTGTTTTATACGGCTGTTCGTTTACATGCGAGAATACAAGCTTAACTCCCTTTTCCTCACATCTTTTATGAAGTTCTTCCATCGAATGCATTGCCGTCGCATCAAGCGCAGGCACTCCACGCATTCTTATGATAATTACTTTCGTAAAGTCCTTAAAAGAAACGCCCGCGAGCTGATCCGCATCTCCGAAGAACATTGGGCCGGTGATTTCATATACACGAACCTGCTTGGGAACTTTTTTAAGTTCCGGACCGTCGGGATCTTCGTCCGGGTCGAAGTATTTCCAGCCCTGAACGCTGGATACATCACTCATTCTCTTCATAAACAATACGCAGGCAATAAGCATTCCGACTTCGATTGCTACCACAAGGTCAAACGATACAGTGAGTACAAATGTAAGAACCAGTACGAGAATATCGCTCTTCGGAGCGGTCTTGCAAAGATGTACAAATGTTCTCCACTGACACATATTGTAAGCAACCATAAAAAGAATCGCCGCAATTGTAGGCATAGGAATAAGCGCAGCATAAGGCATAAGAAATACGAGCACGAGGACGAGCACAATTGAATGTACCATGCCTGCTATGGGTGAACGTCCGCCGTTTTTAATGTTGGCTGCCGTTCTTGCAATGGCACCGGTTGCGGGAATACCTCCGAAAAGTGCCGAGCCCACGTTACCGATACCCTGTGCGATAAGTTCCATATTTGAACGGTGATGGGAATTGATCATACTGTCTGCAACCACGCACGAAAGCAGTGATTCAATCGCAGCTAAGACAGCTATCGTGAAACCGTCGGGAATCACGGACATTACCGAATCAACCGATATAGCGGGAAGATGAAACGCAGGAAGTTTGTTGCTGATTGTATATAAATCTCCGATGGTTTTAACATCCATTTTAAGGAATTTTACCATCAGAATTCCAACTATAACCGCAATCAAGCTGCCGGGAATTTTGTCAGTTATCAAAGGCCATACAATAAGTATCGCAAGACATACGCCACCTACTATAAGCGCCTGATAATTGACTGTTTTGATGTTTAACGCAATGGCTTTTATTTTATCTACGGTTTCAATCGTAACTGTTCCTTCCGGAAAAGAAAGGCCCATAAAATCTTTTATCTGACCGATTAAAATCGTAACTGCGATACCTGCGGTAAAGCCCGTTGTAATTGTATAAGGGATATATTTGATGAGTCCGCCGAGTCTGAAGACTCCCATGAGAATTAATATGATACCGGCTATAACGGTTGCTATAATAAGACCGTCCATGCCCTTCTTTGCGATTATTCCGGCTACGATTGTTGCAAACGCTGCAGTCGGTCCGGCAATCTGAACACGGCTCCCGCCAAAGAATGAAATTAAAAATCCCGCAACGATTGCGGTATATATACCCTGCTCGGGTCCGACACCCGAAGCAAGCGCAAGGGCAATAGAAAGTGGCAGCGCGATAATTGCAACAATTATGCCTGCCACGACATCTTTAACAAATTTTTTCCCATCATAATTCTTCATTACACTGAAGAGCATGGGCTTTATTTTATCCTGTTTCATCCTGTAAATCTCCTTCATAAAATACCCGTAATACGTTACCACTTAAAAAAGAGAATTACAAGAAAAATTTTAAAAAATGTACAATAATTTCTAAAAATCGTTGTTATTTATGACCAAACCATGTGTTAATGCTTAATTGATTTAAATCGATCATAAGCCTGATACATGATTTTAAGTTCTTTGTTAATAACAGGCAATCTGTCCGAATCATCGGGCAGATAAGATTTTATTGTTTCGTATTTATTTATCAGGAAATTCAGGAAACTTTCATATGTTTCCTTATCCATTCCTTCATAATACGGATATTTTAAATCCACACAGTCGGATATGTCCGTTTTATCGTACATATCTTTTAGGATTACCGGGACTTCATTAAAGTCCGTTCCGGCAAATTTATTGTCTCTATTTATACCGACATTACTATTTACGAATGCAAAAGAAGCACATTCGGGGCGAATCGATTTCGTCTGTAATTCACCCGCATTCGTTCCTCCACCGACGTTAACCACTTTCATAACCGTATAGTACTTACCGTCTTCAAGCACCATATCCTCAAATAAAATGCTGTATCCGCTATTCTTAAGGTAAAGTCTCACAAGCTCTATATCGGACTGAAGCTGAATATAAAAAACATTCATTCTCCTAAAAAATTCATCAGCCTCATGGATTATCTTAACACCCATCAGGCCTCCCATTCCGCAGATTACGGCTGAATCAAAAGGATAATCATCATATTTATCTTTAATTGCAAGAAGTCCGTCGGATAAACATGTACTGATTTTATCTTCAAGGCCGAATTCTTTTATGTGTTCGCTTGCTCTTTTTAAAGGGCCTTCGTTAATATCGCTGCAAAAAGCCCTTTTTACTTTGCCGGATTTAACTAAAGATATCGCAAGAAAACCGTGATCGCAGCCTATATCCGCCAAAAAAGCAGCCGGCTCGACCAGGGTGGCAACTTTTAAAAGTCTTTTAGACAAATTGTACCTGTTCATTCCGACTGCCTTTCTTGTTTTACGGAGCCGGGCACGCTGCACGAGCCAGGCACCTTTTAATCTTTAGTCTTCGATATAATCGCGAAGCTTGCCCGAACGTGAACGCTGGCGAAGCTTTCTTAAAGCCTTGGCTTCAATCTGACGAATACGCTCTCTTGTTACGTTGAATTCCTTGCCAACTTCCTCAAGAGTTCTTGCCTTTCCGTCATCGAAACCGAATCTGAGTCTTAATACTCTTTCTTCTCTTTCGGTTAAGGTTCCGAGTACCTCATCAAGCTGTTCCTTAAGAAGCGTCTGTGTAGCGGCTTCTACGGGGATGGGTACGTTTTCATCGGGAATGAAATCGCCGAGATGCGAATCTTCCTCTTCACCGATAGGAGTTTCAAGTGATACGGGTTCCTGTGAAATCTTAAGGATTTCTCTTACTCTCGCTACATCCATCTTCATGTAGTCTGCGATTTCTTCGGGCGTCGGTTCACGACCGTATTCCTGAAGCAGCTGACGTGAAACTCTTATGAGTTTGTTGATGGTTTCAACCATATGAACGGGAATTCTGATGGTTCTCGCCTGGTCTGCAATGGCACGTGTAATGGCCTGTCTTATCCACCATGTAGCGTATGTGGAGAATTTATAACCCTTGCTGTAATCAAACTTTTCTACAGCTTTGATAAGTCCGAGGTTACCTTCCTGAATAAGATCAAGGAATAAAAGTCCTCTGCCGACATATCTCTTTGCAATCGAAACTACGAGACGAAGGTTTGCTTCGGAAAGTTTTTTCTTGGAGTTTTCTCCTTCGAGAATCTTCTTTTCAAGGCTCTTTCTTTCTCTGTCGGAGATATTATCACCTTTTTCTGCCAGTTTTCTCTTGGCTTCTTCGCCGACTTCCATCTTTTTGGCAAATTCGATTTCTTCGTCAGCTGATAAAAGAGGAACTTTACCGATTTCCTTAAGATACATTCTGACAGGGTCATCCGTATCAATGCCAAGTTCTCCGGATAAATCGATTTTGTCGATATCCATATCGATTTCGGCTTCAACGACACTCGCTTCATCCATCATGAGTCCGAGTTCGTCATCGCTTATCAAATCATCGTCTTCCATAGGACGGAATACATCGATGTTGTTGGCATCTTCGAATTCCTGAAGACGGTCATATTCTTCTTCGCCCATCTGTACGCCTTCAAAGTGCTTTTCGATGTCCGAAGGATCAAGAATATTCTTTTTCTTCTTTGCAAGTTTGAGTAATGATTTTAATTTTTCTTCAAAGAGTTCATTTACTTTGGGTTCTTCCACGTTCTCGGAAGCTTCTTCGATGAACTCTTCATCTTCAATTACTTCGACTTCTTCGATTACTTCTTCGGTCTTTTTTCTTCTTCCCATTTTCTTTTCTACTCCTCATTAAGGTATTGTTATTTTGATCTTTCTGATTAACATCAGTTCTTTTTTCTTTTCCATATACTCTTTAGGATCGAGTCCCGCATCGCTCTTTCTTTTTTCATCGAGCGAGTTGGACTTAAGCCTGTATATTATGTCAACCAATGCGCCAGCTATTTCCTCTTTGTCTTCCACACCGTTTAAAGTGGATGTAAACATATTCGAAACGGTATTCTGAACTTCGTCGTCCTCGAACATATTTACCATTCTTGCAGGTGATGCATTGCCGTTCTTTAAATCCTCGAAAAACTTTGTCGCAACCTCTTTGTAAGGCTCTTCCCAAAAATCTTCGGGTGAAACAAAATCTTTTATCTGAGGATAAATCGAAGGATATTCAGCCAGATAGGTTAACATAAGTTGCTGGAGTTTTGCTTTGGAATCATCTTTTTTCTCATGTATTCCGGTCTGCTCTCTTACGGGTCTGTTAAAATTCCTTAACTTTCCGGCTTCCTTGGCAACCATATTCGTAAGCGTATCGACGCTTATGCCCATCTCTTTGGCGCATGCCTTGATATAATTGGTTCTTACAACCTCGTCTTTCATCTCGGCTAAAAGCGCAGCCACTTCGTTGTCATACCTTGTATTGGCATCGGGATCGGACGGATCGTACTTCT
>CACWZK010000123.1 GCA_902765365.1 uncultured Lachnospiraceae bacterium | reverse complement strand
CTTCTTCGAAACCTGAGTTAAGATACTGTTTTAAGAGTATTTCTATAAAATTCGTTGCCGTGCAGGGATCGTATTTTTCGCCGCTTTTTTTAAGCGGAGCTTCCTTATATGCGGGATTAATATTTCGTACAAAACTCATAATGGACTGGATGGTATCTTCACCGAGACGGCTTTCCCACATGTAATCCATAATCGAATAAAACTTATCTTTAAAAGAGCCTTCGTTTAACATTTTTAAAAGCACGGCTTTAAGAGAGTCGATCACAAAGTAATGAAGGGCTTTGTATATAAGTTCTTCCTTGCTGTCAAAATACTCGTATGTGGTACCTTTTCCTATGCCGGCGCGGTTTGAAATTTCGCTTATTGTAAGGCTTCCTATATCTTTGCCTTCTTTTATGAGCTCTCCTACCGCAAGATAGATTTTTATTTCCTTTTCGGGAAGATTTTCCATCTCCTGAATATATCCGTAAAGATCTTCGTTTATCATTTCCTAAACCCCCGTTTATTTCATGCTGTCAAAATGTATTATACCATCATTTATTTCTTGTGCTACCACAGGTGATAAAACGGTTTCCTCTTCTTTTATGAGTTCTCCGTATTCGTCCTTCTTCATTGATTTGTTTGAGTTAAACAAATCGTAGAGACAGGGAACCACCAGAAGCGTAAGCAGTGTACCATAGACAAGTCCGCCTATCATAACTATTGCCATCGGCTGCATCATCGATGAACCTCCTCCGAGTCCCAGTGCCAGTGTTGACATCGATATTACAGTGGTCAGCGTGGTCATTAAAATCGGACGGAGTCTCGTTTTCGCAGCCTCGACTATTGCGTCCTTTTTACCCATTCCGGCCTCTCTTAACTGGTTGATATAATCGACCATAACGATACCGTTGTTAACTATGATACCGGCCAGCATTACAAAGCCTACGGCGCCGATGACCGATACATTGTAGCCTGTCGCAAAGAGTGCGAAGAAGCCTCCGGTGAATGCAAGCGGAATCGTAAACATGATGATGAAGGGGGAAAGGAACGACTGGAACTGAGCCACCATGATTAGGTAAATAAATATTACCGCAAGGATAAGCATTAAAAGTACCTGCTGCAGGGCATCCTTAATCATTTCGTCTTCGCCGCTCATCTCAATCTTGTAACCTTCAAGCATATCGATTTCTTTAAATCGGTTTTCAAGTTCGTTGCCGACAAATGAAATATTGTGATCATCGTCAATCTGAGCCGTAACTTTAATATACTTGGTCTGCGCGTCACGGTTGATGATGTTTAATGTGTCCGTTTCCTCAAAAGTTACTATTTTATAGAGAGGAATTTTATAGTGTTTTCCGTCCCTGTCAGTGTAATCGAATTTGAAATTTTTTATATCCTGAAGCGTGGTGTCTTTCTGCTCGTCAGAGATAACGTAAATGTCGTAATCCTTGATCTCTGCGGAGAGATTGGCTGTTGCGGTATCGGGCATTATGGCTTTCATTACTTCCATGTAGACCTGTGCCGTTGTCATCTGATACTCCATCGCTTTTAATTTATCCACGTGAATTTTTAGTGCGGGCGTGGTATCGGAAAGTCCGTCGTTGATGTCGATTACGCCGGGTGTTTCTTCCATGATGGCAACTACTTCTTCGGTGTATTCTCTTATCTTGTCAAGGTCACGACCTTTAACCATTATTGAGAGACCGCTTCCTAAAAGAGACGTCATATCCGTAGATGATGTTGTGACATCGATATCGCAGTTTAAATCCTTCGTTCTGTCGATGATATCTGCCTGGATATCCTTCATTTTACGGTCGCTTTCTTCATCAAGAAGAATATAGAATGTGGCTCCTCCGCCTCCCATTCCGAAGGAACTTAGAAGACTGTCCGCACCCATCATTGCACCGATTGTATCAATGCCGTCTATATCAATTATTCTTGCGGTAACCTCTTCGCAGACATCCATCAGTTCTTCATCCGTCATTTCCGCACCCTTTGGCGGAGCCACGGTCATTGAAATCTGATCGACTTCGACCTCCATATCAAAGAACGAAAATCCTCTGTAAAATCCCGCATAAACGCTTCCTGCAAGAAGCAAAAGCGCGAGGATTAAAACAAGCGGTTTCACCTTTAATACGTTTCGTAAGAACGAAGCATATAAATCTCTTATTCTGTCAAAGAGTTTTGTCTGCTTTTCTTCACCGTCTTTTATCATGAGAGAAGCAGCCGCGGGAACAAATGTAAGTGCCACGATAAGCGATGCTGTAAGCGTATATCCTACGGTTAATGCCATATCGACAAAGAGCTGTTTTGTGATGCCCTTGGAAAATACGATGGGAACAAATACGCAGATTGTGGTAAGTGTGGATGCCGCAATAGCTCCGCCTACACCCTTTGCTCCTTCTGCCGCGGCTTTTTTGACTGTAACGCCTTCTTTTCTTAGTCGGTATATATTTTCAATAACTACAATGGAGTTATCTACCAACATGCCTATGCCCAGTGCCAAGCCTGAAAGGGAAACGATATTTAACGTAATGTGCGAGAAATACATAAGCACAATTGCAAATATAACGCTCAAAGGAATCGAACATGCAATGATAAATGTCGATTTAAAATCTTTTAGGAATAAAATCAAAATGATAATCGCAAGCGCTGCGCCGATAAGCATGTTCTGAAGGACGCTCGATACAACAATGTCGATATAAACGCCCTGGTTCATCAAAACCGCCATATTAAGTTCGGGAGTTTCTTCTTCCATTTGCTCAAAGCGGTCAAGCAGTCTGTCTGTAACATCGCCTGTTGAATATCCGGTCTGCTTTTCTATCGAAAGCATAACTGCGGGGTTGCCGTTGATTTTTGAATATGATTCAGACGCGTTGTTTACTATTTCAACCGTGGCAACATCTTTTACGCAGATAGGTTTGATGCCGTCCATTCCAAGATCCAAAAGAACCATGTTTTTAAGATCTTCTACGGTATTAACGCTGTCTCCGACATTGATAAGATACTGTTTGTTGCCGTCCGGAACATATCCTGCGGGCATGGAAAAATCCTGTGCAACGATAAGATTGCCGAGCATTTCCGCCGTAACTATATTTGAAACATCGGCTGCTTTTATGGCCTCTTCCTTTGCACTGTCAAGCTGACCCTGACCCTGCTCGAGAGCATTTTTCGCATTGGCGATTTCTGTGGCGCCTTTGCTGATTTCGAGTATGCCGTTTATGAGCCCTTCGTTTAATTTTTTATAAGCATCATCAAGTGAAATCTTGCCTTCTGTCAGAGGCTGTTTTGCCGCCTGAAGAGTTGCGATTGAAGTATTGACCTGTGCGAGAGCACGTGCCATCTGTGATGAAAGTGCCTGAAGATCCGTAAAATCGGCAGTAATACCGAGTGTTCTTAAATCAACGCCCGTTGCAACAACTGCCCCAAGAGCCTGCTGAACAGCTGTCGAATCCGGCATTTGCTGAGGTGCGGATGCGGAAAGCTCCGCCATAACAGCCATAAGCTGCACTCGGGTCATTCCCGTAGCCGCAAATATCTCTTCATCCGTACCGTTTTCAAGAAGATTTTTATATGTAAGCAGCGTATTATACTGTTCCATATAAACGCTTAATTCCTGATTGTAAGCATTGACTGCATTTATGGCATTTTCAAGCGCAGGTTTTAAATTTGTGAGTGTCGAAAGATTGCTGTCAATGGCAGCCTCACCTATATATGCCTGAATCTTGCCGTTGACGATTTCATTGGCTCCGTTTGCGAGTTCTTTGGCAAGCTTACTCTGACCGTCCTTTATTTCCTGCTCTCCTTCATCGAGTTTTTCTTTTGCTTCATCGATTTCTTCCTGTGCATCGATAAAGCTGTCTTCGATTTTCACCAAAACATCTTTGTTGATTTTATCAATCTTGTCTTCATCAAGCGTTATCTGAATCTTTTCTTCAACGCTTCCTATTGTGGTGACGCTTGCAACGCCCTCTGTACTTTCAAGATAGGGAACAACAGTTGTATTTACATAGTCGGTAATCTCAACCTGATTCATACCTTCTACATCCGCGGATGCAACCATTACGGGTAACATCGAAGGGTCAATCTGCATGATAAGAGGCGAACCTACACCCGTAGGAAATGAACCCGATACCTGGTCTAGTTTCTGCTGCATCTGAATAACTATGGAATCCATATTACTGCTCTGTTCGTATTCAAGAATGACCAGCGAATAATTGTTGTAAGACATCGACTGAATATTCTTGATATTCGAAGTGGTAGCCATCTGTGCTTCAATCGGAGCAGTAACATTTCTTTCAACTTCTTCGGGCGTTCCGCCGGGATATGTGGTGATTACGACAACATACGGAAAGCTCATATTTGGTAAAAGATCCGCAGTCATTCTCGTAACCGAAACAATTCCGAGAACTATTACAAGTAGCACTCCGACGAGAACTGTATAAGGTTTTTGGACACTGTACTTTGACATAATAACTCCTGATTATATGACCTCTGTTTTGCAACAGGTGAATTTTGGCGCAAAAAAATAAAAAGCTACGACCATAATCAATGTCCGATTTTCCGACCGACCGTTCGGTCGGTATAACTATAATATCACAATTTTGATATTTGTCCATCTTTTTTTAAAAGAATTTTTGAGTTTTTTAAAAATATAGTAAAAACCCCGAATGCTTTAAACATTCGGGGAAAATTTTAGTCATTTTTTATATATAAATCTTTTAGTCTTTGTCTACGAAAATCTTAACAATTCCGAGTGCAGCCGCATATATTACTCCGGCTACTGGAAAAATAAC
>CACWZK010000122.1 GCA_902765365.1 uncultured Lachnospiraceae bacterium | reverse complement strand
CGTCTTTTAGGATATGAAGACAGAATGCTTAATAACGAAGATTTTGACGATGATACAAAAGATGCCGGAGAAATCGGCGCAGGTCATTCTGTAACCGTCCTTTATGAAATCGTACCGGGCGCACGCTCGTATGAGGGTTCAGGGCTTAAATATCAGACAAGTACGCTGACCGATCAGGCTAAAAATACAAACGAATGGCTCACTTTAAAGGTACGTTACAAAAAACCGGGCTCCGACTTCTCAACCCTCCTCGAATACAATATCGGAGATAACGAATATACGGATAAGCCCTCGGAGGATTTTAAGTTCCAGGCCGCAGTCGCTGAATTTGCCATGATTCTTCGTCAGAGCAAATACGTAAACGGCAAGGATTTCAAGCATGTCCGCTCACTGCTGAAAACTATAAAAACAAATGATGAATACAAAGAAGAATTCGCTGATATGGTAGATGTTTGTATTGAAAATTCCAATTAAAATATGAACGGGATTGTTATTTTGTTCACAATTTAATAGATAATTGTTTACAAATTTAATACATTTTCGTCAAACAGTATTCATATTTACAAATTAATATAATAACTGTAATAACAAAAAGAGAAACGAAACCTTTTAACAGATCATAAATTTTTTCATTTCATTTTCTACCTTCCAAACTCCTACAAACGCCGGTTTGTAGGAGTTTTTAATTTAGAAGAATTTCCATCTGCTTAAGAAAAATCCGGGAATAACCACTATTACGAAAAATGCCCAGCTGACAAGCGTAAAAGTTTTGACGAATTTAAATCCGTTGTCGGGATACTCCCTTACGTATATTCTGTAATTGATGACCGATGCAAGCGAACCGATAAGCGATACCAATCCCGCTGTATCGGCTCCGTAGATTAGTCCCGCGAAGTTTTGCGTGAAAGGATACAGAACAATGGATGCCGGAACATTTGATATTATCTGGCTTAAACCTATGGCCCACCAGTATTCGTTTCCTGCCACGGCTTTGTTTAGTACATCGGATATCTTCGGATTGGCTGCAATTGACGATGAGAAAACAAAGAAACAGAGGAACGTAAAGATAAGTATATAGTCAACCTGTACGAAAAGCTTAATATTGACGGCCGCTATCACAACTATTACGATAGCAACCGCTATCGGCCAGTACTTTGTTCTCGTTACGATAGTAAGAATAATCATCGCAAAAAGAATGAGATACGCCGCTTTTCTGATTTTTATCTTTGTGCTCACACTCTCTTTTTTCTCTTCGATTTCCACGGTTTTGAATTCTTCTTTTACGTTTTTACGGTATAAAACAAGCACGAAAATTATTAAAAGAATCGCCGAGCTTATACAGAGAGGCGACATATGAAGCATAAAATTCCATACACTCGTGTCCGACTGACCGAATAAAAAGAGGTTTTGCGGACTGCCGAAAGGCATCAAAAGCGAGCCTCTTATCGCCGCGATGTTTTCCATGGAAATAACGGGTAAGATGTATTTTTCCTTGTCGCCTTTTCTAAATAAAAGAATCGTAAGCGGCACAAAGATAATAAGCGATACGTCGTTGGTTACAAACATCGATGTAAAGAAAACGCCGAAAATAAGGAAAAGCGAAAGCGTCGCCATGGTACGAAACTTTTTGCTAAAATTAATTACCGGTTCAAATATATTCTCCTGTTTAAAACCCTCGAGGACACATAACATCATAAAAAGAGTGCCGAGCGTATGCCAGTCAATCTCTTTGATAAGAGCCTTTGTGGGAGGCGTGATAAACAAAGAAACGACGGCAGCGATTACGGCCACCGTCAGCATTATTTCTTTTTTCAAAAATTCAAATACTTTTTTCATCTATCCATAAGTCTTTCAAAAAATAACCTTTAGAATTATATCATTATCAAGGCAAATTGAAAGCATTTTTTTATTTGCTCATAAAAGAAACGCATTTTTCAACGAAATTTAGCGCAAACGAAGGGTTCGAAGGGAAGTAAAGATGCGGAAATCCTGCCCAGATATTGTCTGAATCCTTAACCGCCTCATATGACTTGCCCGTAAAAGGCTTCGTCGCAATAACGTCAGATCCGTTATCGTCGCAGTCGTAATAATGGAATTCGTGCCCCTTTATCTCTTCGCCTTCTTTAAGGAAATTGGGGACTTTTTCTTTTAACGAAACATATCCGAATCTTACGGGTTTGCCCATAAATTTCAGATTTCCGTCAAATACGCCTGTAGTTATGTAAACCTCTCCGTTCTTATCTTCTATGCTTTTCTGAAGATACATAAAGCCGCCGCACTCTGCGAATATCGGCATTTTTGCTTCATAAGCTTTTCTCACGGATTCTAGCATCGAAGTGTTTTCGCTTAACTCTTTTAAATGAAGCTCTGGATAGCCGCCCGGAAGGATGAGTCCGTTTGCTTCCGCGGGAATGCATTCATCGTGAAGCGGCGAGAAGAAAACAATCTTCGCACCCGCATTTTTAAGTTCCATCAGGTTGTCTTCGTAGATAAAGCAGAAGGCTTCGTCTTTTGCGAGCGCGATGACGGGTTTATTCGAATCGGATTTATCGTTTTCGAATTTACCGTTTGATGAAGACTGTTCATCAAAACTGCTGTCTTCAATTTTCTTGTCAGAAAGTCTGTTTGTTTCAGAAATACTCTCTTCAATATCTTCTGAAGAACCTGCTATTTCTTCTAATTTCTCGAATGAAACATTCTTTTCAAAATAACCCGTGAGTTCTTCCAAAACCAAATCTGTATTATCCGTATCATCGGGTGTTACAAGGCCCAAATGCCTGCTTGAAAAAGCGCGATCCTTCATATCGGGGATAAATCCCAATGCAGAAAGGCCGCACTCTTCTTCGATTAAAGGCTTTAAAATATTAAACATTCCTTCGGAAGTTCTGTTTAGGATTACACCTTTTATGAGGTTTTCTTTATCATATGCCTTAAAGCCCAGAATCTCGGGAATAACGCTTCTTCCCATGCCTTTTGCATCGATTACAAGGATAATGGGTGTGCCGGTAACCTCCGCGAGATTGTAGGATGAGCCTTCGCTGCGAATACCTCCGACTCCGTCAAAAAGCCCCATTACGCCTTCAAACACGGCAAAATCAAAGCCCGAAGCATTCCTTGCAAAAAGGCTTCGCGTGGTTTTCTCATCCGTAAAAAACGTATCCAGATTGTATGAAGGTATGCCGAGTGCATTTTTATGATACATCGGATCGATATAATCGGGACCGCATTTAAAAGAAACCGTCTTTATTCCTTTGTTTTTAAGGCTTTTTAGCAGTGCGCAGGTGATTCCCGTCTTGCCGGAACCGCTCTTTGGCGCTGCTATCATGACTCTTTTTACGTTCATATTATTACCTGAATTCAACCGTGCAGATATATACGGGGTTTTGTGCTTTCATAAGATGGTACGAACCTACTTCGTCGGATCTGCTTACCTGAAGCTGTACAATGTCAGCCTTTGCGCCTTCAAATTCTTTTAGGATATAGCTTAATTCTCCTATCGTCTCAAGGCTAATTGCATTTATTACAACTCGCATTTCGGGATTGATTTCTTTTAGGGTTAAAAGGATTTCCTTTAAGTTGCCCTTGCTTCCGCCGATAAATGCATGCGTGGCTTTCTTTAAGTCCTTAAGACCTTCGGGTGCCAGTGCTTTTACAACTTCTATGTTTTCAAGCAGAAACTTCTTTTTGTTGGCATCGATTAACTCTAAAGCCTCGTCCTTACACTCTATCGCGTAAACCGTGATATCGTTTGAAAGAAGCGCACACTCTACCGCTATGGAGCCCGTACCGCTTCCGATATCATAAAGGATACTGTCGTTCTTAAGGCCGAGCTTACAGATGCTTACTTCCCTCACTTCTTCCTTGCTCATCGGAACTTTGCCGCGAATAAACTCATCGTCAGCCATTCCGGGAGCAACCGCTTTGCCACATGCATCATGA
Organism: uncultured Lachnospiraceae bacterium; assembly: GCA_902765365.1. Taxonomy (GTDB): domain Bacteria; phylum Bacillota; class Clostridia; order Lachnospirales; family Lachnospiraceae; genus UBA3766. The sequence goes on along the minus strand of CACWZK010000122.1, from coordinate 870 downwards.
TTTATAATCACGCAGGAATAAAGGCCTTCCTCATTTAGTTCTTCACAATCTTTTGCGGATAGTTTGTTTATTCTTTCGTCTTCGTAGGAGAGCCTGTAGCCTAAATAAATATCGCAGTTAAGTTCTGCTTCTAAAAGATACTTTCCTACTCTGTTCACATCCTTTACACCCGATAAAAGCATAAAGGTCTTTTCGTAAGGCTTTATTCTAAGCGCGAGGTTTTTAACTTCTTTGCCGTGAAGACTGATGATATTTACATCCTGTGCGCTAAGTCCAAGCTTTGAACACATATATGAGAACGAGGATATTCCGGGTAAAATCTCAATCTTCATATCAATGTCGGATTTCTCCTTGAAGGATAAAAGTTCGCGATATAAAGAAGTCGCTCCGCTGTAAAACGATGAGTCTCCCGAGAAAAGAATCACAATATTTGTCTCTTCTTTTAGATTTTCCTCTCCTAAAAGAGACTCAATAAACGGAACAATCTCCGAAGCCCTGTAATACGAGTAAACCTTCGCCGAATGTCTGAAGCTTTCCAGCATTCTGTCGGCTCCCATGAGGATATCCGCGTTATTGACCGCATCGGTCACTTCGTGTGTGAATGCCGATTTTCCGCCGGGTCCGATGCCTGCCAGCGAAATATTGATTCTGTTCTTTAGGTTTACATAAGTTCCGGTAATTTTTCCGATTTCCTCACATGCTTCTTTTAAGGAAATGCCCTCTTCGTCTTCACATCCTATAACAAATGCGGAAATATTTTTTACCTTTGCGGCTTCAATCTTTTCATCGAATCCGCCTGCCGCTCCGCTTTGCTTGCTTACGATAACGGAAATGTTAAACTCATCGATTAATGCCTCATTTAAGCTTAAA
>CACWZK010000121.1 GCA_902765365.1 uncultured Lachnospiraceae bacterium | reverse complement strand
TCAAGAGGCTGATTAAATGAGCCATTCGGGGACGGTTCTATTTTGGCTTTTTTGACCACCTGAAAAATAGAGCCGGGAATCATTTGATACCCGGCTTTTTGAATCTTAATCTTAACTATTAATCGTTTACTAATTGTTTTTTCTTTAATTCTTCAATTTCTTTACGAAGCTTTTCGTTTTCTTCCAATAATGCTTTTCTTTCGGCTTCGCCCTCTTCAAGGCCTCTTTTATAAAACATTACTTCTGGAAGTTCGAGATCTTTTCCACCCATAATATCACCCACTTTCTCCTGAACATTCGGATGGTTCATGGTTAGTTTATAAAATACACTATGTGTTACTGTTATGATAACACTATAAGAACTATCCTGCAACCGTCCGCATCGCAGTTCATCCTCGAGTTTCTTAAGGATATCGTTATACATTTTTGCAAGTTCTTCAAGTCTCTTCTCATCATTATCAATATCTTTCAATTCTTTCTCATAATTAAAGATATAGAAAGGTATTAGAAAATATAATCTTTCATCGAAAATAGCCTCGATTGAAAAATCCGATTCTCTTATGATGTTTACATGGTAAGAAGTGCTTCCTTCGGGAGTTTCGATTATTATTTCTGCTTTATCCGGAGCCTTTTTTGATTCTCTTAATAGCAATAAACCTGTCAAAGGGAACTTAACGCGTATAGTTCGCTCATCACCTTCAGCTAAATCCGCGGCGATCATGGCATCATATTCAAAAAGCCGTACAAGAATAGTTCCATCGTAGGTTCCGCTTTCGCATTCAAGATGGTACTTTTTGTCAATTCCGTTTTGTGTTATTGAAAAATGCGAATCTGTTATTCTTTTCTCTTTTGAATGATTTTCATTCTCCACAAAGTGCTCGTTTCGCATTCGCGTAATAACAGCGGTTTTGTCATAGTTTTCGCCGAATATAAAATTCACAAAATCAATAAGGATATCGTCGCAATTGCTTTCGATCATCCGAAAAGCGTCATCATACGCGATATCTGAATAAAGCGGGTTAAACAGTTTTCTTTTTTCTTCGCTCATAAAACCTCCTTTTAATTTAATACACGATATTTCCAATCAATCAGAGGAATTAAAAAAGACGAAAAACAGCATTGAAAAATGCATATAAGAACGATCATAAAAAACAAGAAATATGAGTAAAACTCTACGGGCTAAAACATATATTCTATTTCGCTTAAGGGAAAAACGGGCGAAAGCCCAAAGGTAATTCCTCGGATAAATTGTATAGTGAGTTTATCATATGGTTTATGAATTGTTTCGACCCCAGATCGGAAAGAGATGAGGCCTTATGCCTCGTTATGCGAACCGTTTTTATTATATCAAAAAAATCATCTAAATGTAGCAATTTCCTTTGATTTACGGAGAGTTTAATATATAATAAATTTTGGGTTTATTATTATCTGTTTGAAGGGGTTTAGGATGATCGAATTACAGGAAGTGAAAACGGGCAGGCAAAGGAAGGAGTTTGTTTCTTTTACGAACAATCTTTACAGAGACAATCCGAATTATATGCCGGGTGTCTTTTCTGATTCTTTAGCTGCCATTACGCCTGAGAAAAACAAGGCGTTTAATTTCTGCGAAGCCAGATTCTGGCTTGCCAAACGTGACGGCAAAACCGTCGGACGAATCGGCGCTATTATCAATCACAAGGCAAATGACAAATGGGATAAAAAGCAGATGCGTTTCTGGAACGTTGATTTTATCGATGATGCGGCAGTTTCCGCGGCTCTTTTAGGAGCGGTCGAGGAGTGGGCGCGGGAAAAAGGCTGCAATGAGATAGTCGGTCCCATGGGCTTCACCGACCTTGACCTCGAGGGAATGCTCGTGGACGGATTCGACGAGCGCGGAATTTTCGTCACCTATTACAACCATCCGTATTATCAGACGCATCTGGCAAACCTCGGATACGAAAAGGACGTCGACTGGGTTGAGCACATGTTAAACTGCCCGACCGAAGAAGACTGCGCCAAGCTTATCCGGATATCCGATGCGATGCTTAAAAGATACAATCTCCACATAAAAGAGATCAAATCCTCCAAAGAATTGAATGCCGTTGCGGCGGATGTAATGAAGATGATCAACACGGCCTACAAGGATCTCTACGGAACGTCCGAGCTTGACGAGGACCAGCAGGCGGCGTATGTCAAGAGCTTCCTGCCCGTAATTGACAAAAGAACGATAGTTGCGCTCTACGATGAAAACGAGAAAATGGTCGGTTTTACCGTGGCCATCGCGGACATCTCGAAAGCTCTTAAAAAAAGCGACGGAAAGCTCTTCCCCATCGGCTGGGCGAGGTTGCTTAAGGCTCTTAAAAAGAACGACGAATTCATCGGACTTTTAATCGGAATGCTCCCTGAATATCGCAACAAAGGCGTAGTTACGATCCTTATGGCAGGGCTGCTGTACGGATTCATAAAAGCCGGCGCGAAGACCATCCGCATGTGTCCGATGCTCGAGGACAATATCAAGGTTTTAGGACTTATGAAAGTCGTTGAATCACGCATATACAAACGCAGGAGAAGTTTTGTAAAACATCTGTAATTTTGACACAGGGGGACGGGGCTTTTGTGTCATTTTTCGCACCAATCCCACCCGCGTGTTTAAATAATGTAACATAGTGCAATAATTTTGCGATGGACTTAAAAAGGAGGCAAAAGATGAAAAAAGTTATTGCGGTTTGTGAAATTGTTTTAGGCATTTTAATGCCTGTGATGGCGATTATAGGATATTTTCCCGAGCCTGAACTCGTAGTTGAGTTTTCCTGTCTTTCCAATGTTGTGACAGGTATCTGGCTCATCATTGACGGTATTCTTAAGCTGAAAGGAAAGAAAATTCCCGTCAGATTTTTCGGTAATTCCTGCGTTGGCCTTTTCGTCGTATTTGCGATTTGTATGGGCAGCTTAACAGGTGCGTACCACATGAATTTCAAGGGCGCTTTTATGTTCCTTCATGTGATTTCGCCGATTCTTGTAATGCTTTTCTACATCATCTTCTGTGATGACAGCGAAGGAAAAGCGATTTTCAAACTTCTTTTAAACCCCGTATTTTTGATGGTTTATTTCCTGTTTGATTTTATCCTCGGCAAAGCAAGAGGCTACTTCGTATACGGCTTCTTCGACGAGCCCGGATTCGGCATATTGCAGGCGCTTATTTTCGGCGTTGTCGTGTATATTCTTCTGTTCGGTGTCGGCGGCATTTTCCTGCTTCTTAACAAGATTTTTCATCATAAGAAAACAGAGTAACACCGATGAAGGTTATTAGTCATATATTTTGAAACGGTTCTGTTGTTGATATAAAACCATAGAACCGTTTTATTATTTTGTTGCATTTTTTTTAATATTATTTTATGATGACGATATATTCGTTTTGAATCTTTTATTATTTCCCTTTTTTTTAACAAAATAATTTGTAACATTGACAATCCATTAATGCTGAAGTAATATTTATGTAAACATAGGTAAAAATTGAAAAAATACAGAGGAATACATAAATGATATTATCATACAAAGAGGCTGTTGAGCTTTTTGGAAATGCATATAAACTTGATAAAGCAGTGTATGAGGGCTCAATTTATAAGATAGAGGATGGAATCTATTCTTTGCAAAAATATGTCTCAGAAATTGGAATTATTATGAAGAAATATCCGAAGGCGGTTTTGACCGGAGAATATGCTTTTTATGCTCATGGACTGACTAATCTAATTCCTGAAAAATATGATTTGGCCACACCTTCAAAATCAGCTAAGTTAATGGATAACAGAATTAAGCAGATTTATGTGAATGAGGATATCTTTAATCTGGGAATAGAAGAAAAAGAAGAAAATGGTGTAAAAATAAGGATTTATGATAAAGAACGCATGCTTATAGAACTTTTACGTGCTAAGAATTCTATGCCTTACGATTTATACAAAGAGATTATTAATCACTACAGAGAAATTATTTACGGTCTTGAATTATGGCGTATACAGGAATACGCATCCGTCTTTCCCAAAAGTAAAATGATATCCAAAGCGCTTGATGAGGAGGTTTTATAGTTGAATTTACAAGGGTTAAAGAGCACGTACATTAAAGAAGGACTTACAGAGGAACTAGCTTCTTCACGTGTGTGCCAGGATATCATTTTGAAGGCAATATCAGAAGGACCGCTAAGCAGAAATGTTACGATAAAAGGCGGTGTAGTGATGAGAAGTCTTACGAAGAACAATCGTAGGGCAACAAAAGATATTGACCTGGATTTTGTACATTATTCTTTAAGTGATGATTCTATCCGCGATTTTTTGCAGAAACTAAACTGCATTAATAATATTCAAATAGAGATGAAAGGTGAAATCACTGAACTTAGACATCAGGATTATAAAGGAAAGAGCATTGAAGTACTAATCAGTGATAAATATGGAAATATAATAAAAAGCAAAATAGATATCGGCGTCCACAATCATCTTGAAATAAATCAGGAAGAGTATTGTTTTGACGTATGTTTGGATGATGAAGGAGCCACGCTTTTAAAGAATTCCGTAGAGCAATCCTTTGTTGAGAAACTTCGCTCCCTTTTAAAATTTGGGGCCAATAGCAGAAGATACAGAGATTTGTACGATATGTTTTATCTTAAAGATGTTGCTTCTCGGGAGAAGGTATTAGAGATTATAAAATTGTTGATATTTGATGATCCGGGAATGTATGAAAAAACAATGAAGGATATTGACAGACGTTTGAAAATGACTTTTAAGGACGAACAGTACCTTAAACGTGCATCGGAATCGCATCAAAGGTGGCTCGACAATGACATTCACGAAATTGTGGAAGGAATAGCATCGTATCTGCGAAAAATATAGGCAAATTATGTAGTCAGGGTGTATAATGATATTAGTAAAAGAAGTTTTGAATCGTGGGGGAAATCCTATGAAGAAAACTAATACAAGAACTAATCATAAAACAAACGCAAAAACCAGTCCGAAGATTAATCCGAAGACTGCGAAAAAACCTCCTAAAAATGACGACTTGCTTTTTAGGGGTGAGAATTTATATGAGGGGATATTTGGCTTTCTTGGCCTTTTGATCATTGGCATCGGAAAGTTCATGGTTTTTACGGCCGTCCTTATGATCGGAATGGCATCGGCTATTCTCGGGCTGGGATTTCTGGTCAGCATGCCTCCGCTCGGACTGGTGTGCATTACGCCGCTTTTAATCCTGATTTTCGGTAAAAAAGAATTTCTTAAAAGATTTATGTAAAAAATGAAAGGTCGCCTCTTAAGAGACGTCCTTTTTAATTGCTCATACTATAATTGCCTTAAAGAAAGAAAAAGGAGGAAAAAAATATGTACGGAGCAATCATTGGTGATATTATCGGTAGCGTATTTGAATTTGACAGAGGTGGCAAGACGAAGGATTTCCCGCTGTTCGTGGATGGCTTTTATACGAGTGGGTCTCATTTTACGGACGATTCCGTAATGACAATTGCAATCATGGAGGCGCTGATGAATGCCGGCCGCGACGCTGACGTTGATACCATAAAAGAAGAGTGCATCCGCTCGATGCAAAAATGGGGCCGAAAGTACCCCGATGCGGGTTATGGCGGAAGATTCATCCACTGGGTTTTTGCAAACGACCCCAAGCCCTACGGCAGTTACGGCAACGGCTCGGCCATGCGAGTATCGGCAGCAGGCTGGCTGTATGATACCATAGAGCGCACAAGAGAAGTCGCACGTGCGACCGCGGAAGTCTCGCACAATCATCCAGAAGGCATCAAAGGAGCGGAGTGCACGGCAGCAGTTATGTTCTTAGCGCGCACAGGGGCCTCTAAAGAGGAGATAAAGGCATACATCATAAAAGAGTTCGGCTATGACGTTTCTCGCGGTGTGGACGATTTAAGACCCCTTCACGAGCATGTGGAGAGCTGTCAGGATTCTTTGCCGAAGGCACTCGCATCCTTCTTCGGCGGAGACACCGACACCCTCGCTGCCATCGCAGGCGCCATGGCTGACGCAATGTACGGCGTTCCCGAGGACATTGTGGCCGAAGGCCGCGCCCGCCTTCCCAAGGACCTTCGCAGCGTGGTGGAGAAGTTCGAAGACTTCGCCAGAGAAAACCTTCAGCCTAAACTCACATTCGTCGAGCCCGCTGACTATTTTCCCAAGGAAATAAGGGATAAGTATTTTAACTAAAATTAGATAACCGTTCCTCCGGCGCTGTGTGTCAGGAGGAGCGGTTTTATTTTTCTATTGAACTATTCCAAGCAGTAATATATGATGACAATAGATTCGTTCTGAATCTTTTATTTTTTCCCAATTGAAACCCAATATCTAAATGTTGTGAAAGAAGCGAAAACTTTGTTTCAAGATTCAGCAATCCTCTGAGAAGACGAACAAAAACGGTTCGCGAAAGCGACTGTTTTATTTTGATTCAGTCTTACCGGCGGTTTGCGTCGTTTCGTTCGAGTCGTTTGGATCAACGTACTCCATACCCTTGCCGCCGTTCTTGGCAATTCTTAGTCCGCGGACGACACACCAAGCAACGAATACGACGGCAACGACTCCCGCTATCTGACAGGAAAGCTTATAGTCGAGGCCGAATCCCGCCGGACCCTTGTGTTCGCTCGACGTCCAGAGGATAAAACTCACGACAATGAACGTCATGTACAAGCATGGCAGAGCGGAAATCCACCCTGCTCTTTTTTTCGCGTAGAGCCAAACGCAGCCCGCCCCAAGAGTGAACACTGCAAGTACTTGATTGCCCCATGCAAAGTAGTTCCAGAGTTTGCCAAACGACGCGGCGTCCTTATTGGACCAGTGCAGAAGAACTGCTATCGAAATAAT
>CACWZK010000120.1 GCA_902765365.1 uncultured Lachnospiraceae bacterium | reverse complement strand
TTTGTGAAAGCATCGATGTCTCCCGAAATACCTACCCATGTGGGTTCGCCTTCGAAGGAAGGAAGGGGATTGCCGTCACCTTCGTATGTATGGATGAAATGTCCTTCGCCTGCGAAAGGATTTTCGTATGCGAATGTGAAACGGTTGTGTGCGCCTTCACGTCCGTTGTTGCTCTTTAAAATGGAAAGTGCATAGTTATATTTGCCGTTTTCAACATGCATGATACCTGAAATTCTGGGTGTTAAGTTGGGAGCATCGGGCTCGTAGCAGCGTGAACGAAGCGACTGCTCGAATGTCATCTGCTTATCCATGCCTTCATAAATGGTATCTGTCTGGTCACCGTTTGTAACGATGGTTTTGTTGCCGAGTACTCTGACGGGAGCATAGATGATGAGGCTGGGATCCTCCAATTTTGACTCGTCAAAAGCCTGGGTTCTGATACCGTTTCCGTCTTCAACGAAGATACGGTTACGTGAGTTGGTGCTTCTTCCCATGATAAAATATGCGGTAACAGCATACTTACCGTCCTCACTCTTTCCAATTACGATACCTCTTCCGGGATACGAATTGGTCTTTAAAATTTCAGCAAGATTTTTCTTTTCCATACACTTTTCCTCCTAAAATCTATTGTTATTTTTTCTTTTATTCCGTTATGTCTCCCGCGAGTCTTCCGAAATACTCGGTGTGAGCCGCAATGTATTCTTCGTTAAAATCACTGTCTCCGCCCTGGTGAAGCGACGAAGTGTAAGTATGCGCCAGTTCCGCGGTCTCGGGTTTGATTCGGGCTATGATGGCAATTCCGATATTGGAGCAGATATCCGCTATTCTTTCCATATTGGCCAGAATATCAAGGAATACGATACCCGCGCGCACGGAGCAGTTGCCTTCTCTTAATCTGGCAAGATGGTTGTCGTGAAGAGTATTGGTTAAATCGTCCATTACTTCCTCAAGCGGTTCAATATGCTTTGCAGCCTCTATATCTCTTCTTTCGAAGCCGATAATCGTGTAATTTAATATCTTTTTGGTCAGATCGAAAGCTATGTCAAGTTCCGACAGCGCCTGCTCGCTGAATACCGTTTCGTTGTCGAAGAGTTCCTTGGCATCTTCCGCGATATTGACGGCGTGATCGCCGAGTCTTTCGAATTCTTTTACGACCCTGTGATATTCGGTCATTATACGAACGTGGATGTCTTCCTTAACATGAGGGGAAAGATTAACCAGATATGTATCGACGCAGTCCGTGAGGTGGTCGATGTTTTCTTCTTCCTCATTTAATTCATCGAATATTTTCTCGTCAAACTTTCTGACCAGACTGATGGATTTTTCGATATTGTCATTCGAGGCGTGAATCATCGCGTCAAGACAGTCGTAGCATCCGCCGAATGCGATTGCGGGAGTATTGAAGAATACAGGGTTAAGTCCTGCAATCTTGTCATCGTACTTACCGCCCGGCATTACCTTATCTTTTATGATCTTGCGAGAAGTGTTGCCGAGAAGCTTCATAAACGGAAGCATAATAATCGCACAGGCCAGGTTGAATACCGTATTGGTATTGGCAATCGTACCTGAAGTCATTCGCATATCCCAGAGATTGTTGAGCAGTCCTAATTTATGAACCACGAATACCACAACTATTACAAGCAGAGTCTTGGCTAAGTTGTACATGATATTTACGAGTCCGACACGCTTTGAATCGCTCTTCGCTCCGATTGAACAAACAATGGCGGTAGTCACGCAGTCGCCTAAATAAACACCGACGATGATAACGTAGGCAACCTTAAAAGGAATATCGCCGGCCATCGAAATCGCCTGTAAGATACCGATTGTAGCCGATGAGGACTGCAGTGTAAAAGCAACGCCCGCACCTACTATGTATCCTAAGACCGGTTTGTTGCCGAGTCCCAAAAAGAGTGCATCGATTATTCCGCTCTCTTTCAGCCCGGAAACCGCTGCCGTCATATTGAGAAGTCCGGTAAAAAGAATACCGAAACCGACGGCTATATTACCGATATTGTCGGATTTTTTGAATTTGATAAACATTATGAAAATTATGCCGATAATCAGCGCTATGGGCGCCAAGGTTGACGGCTGAAATAATCTGAGAATAAAAGAATCACCGTTGACATCAAGGAGTCTTATGATCTGACCCGTAACGGTTGTACCGACGTTCGCTCCGACTATAATGCCGAGTGACTGGTTAAGAGAAATAATACCTGCTGCAACAAGACCCGAGGTTATAACAATAGTAGCGGTGGATGACTGAATAACCGCCGTAACAAGCAAACCCAAGAGAAAAGCTTTGACAGGATTGTCTGTGACTTTTCCCATTATAACCTTTAAAGTTCCGGACTGACCTTCCTTTAAGCTGTTGCCCATAAGGCGCATGCCGTAAAGGAAAAGAGCGAGGCCGCCGAGAAGCGAAATTACATTAAAAAAATACATGTTGTTTCACCTTTTGCAATATTTCTCACAATTAAACAGTTTACTATAAATCGCAAATAAAAGGAAGTGATTTTGATGAATAAAGAATGAATTTATGATATAATCGTGGTTGTTAAAAATCTCACAATTTAAGCCTATGAAAGAAAACAATTTTTCCAGACAATTAAATACATTATGCTTTATCGGAGCAGGTATCCTTCTTTTTATTCAGTTACTGGCCCATATGGCGACTCCTTTTATGAGGGATGACCTCTGGTATGCCACAAATCTGGTCACCGGAGAAAAGATTTCTTCTGTGCCGGACATCGTTGAAAGCATGATCTGGCACTATTATAACTGGGGCGGACGTATCGTAAACCATGCCATTTTGCAGGCTGTACTGTCTTTGGGCGAACTTACGGCGGATTTATTTAATATTATTGCCACCGCGCTCCTCGGTCTTGTAATCGTCCATACCGCCAAAGCCAAAAATTCCCTGATGTTTCTTTTATCCGAAGCTTTAATAGTGGCTTTTAATGCGAGCCTCTTCTTTTCTATGCTCTGGGAATCGGGCTCGGTCAACTACCTTTACTCGACATCGTGGATACTCCTCTATGTAATGGTCATCATAAAAGAATTAGACCCCATAAAAGAAACACAAGGCAAAACCATCGCAAAGTGCATATGGATAATTCCGCTTGCTCTTATCGCGGGCTGGAGCACCGAAAACATGGGCCCCACCTGCTTTGTACTCACCGTTGGAACCATCATTTTCCTCGCCGTTAAAAAGAAAAAGATACCCTTCTTCCTCTATGAAGGTGCTTTTATGACTCTCATCGGAAGTGCGCTCCTTATCCTGGCACCCGGCAATTTCGTGCGTAACCAGTTCGTTGAAAAGGCATCTTTTACGGAAATTATCCGTGGCAGAATAGACACATTTTTAATTTCGAGTGCGGACTATCTTCTGCCTTCGTTTCTTTTTGCATTAATACTGCTTATTATTCAAATATATGTTTTAAAAGAAATTAAACCCCGTGATATCGCACTTTTCTCATTTGCCGTTATAGCACAGGGAGCCATGCTCCTCTCTCCGACTTATCCGCAGAGAGCATCTTTCGGTATTATGTGCGTACTGATAACATATATAGTTTCGGTAATCTCGTCTCTCTTTGAAAATCATAAAAAAACGAAGCCTTTATTGATTCTTTTAACCGCTTCGATGTTTTTATACGCAGTAATTAAAGTCTGCACGGAAATCATTTTTCCTGCAGTCTGAATATCCCGAAAATAATAAAGGCAGCCGGCTACCTGAAAATTACTATCGATAAATAAAATTATGGAAAAGAAAAACCGTATTATTATCAACAGAATACTTTCCATAGCACTTTCATTCGTAATGATGTTTGTGCTTTACTACAAGACGCAGAGCATAGTGCGCCTTGTGCTTTTTTGCATGCTTGCGGCTGTCGCAACAATACTTACAATGCAGATAAGACCGGAATCATTCTTCAGATGCCTTGCAGTCTGCTTTGCTTTCTTACCCAATATTGCATTCAAGGGAGATTTTAAAACAAGTCCCTTTGAATTTACCGGCTTTAAGGCTTTTATGCAGATTGTAATCATGTACAGCAATTTTCTTTTACTGTTTGCGCCCGTTGCTCTTATCCTGCTGATTGTGGCCGTACTTAAGGATGAAAAGAAAAGTGTTTGGCAGATGCTTAAAAAATATATACCCTGCGGTATAATTATGCTTCTGTGTTTCGTTGCCTCGGTATTTTACAATCCGCTTTCAAATCTCTGCCTATTCGCATTTACATTCGCAGCTGTAATTCCTGTTACGGATATCGCGGAAAAGTATGTTTACAAAAAGGACTCATCGTTCCTGACATATCTTCCGTACATTTTCGTAGTGCTTGTATTCTTGGAAAGATATCTTTTGTAACAAACATGAATAAAAAAGAATCAAAAATAAAATTATCGAAAATTATAATATCACTCTTTATTCTGCTCACGGTTGCAATCATCTGGGGGCATTCTTTTATGACTCCCGAAATGTCGACCGAGGAAAGCAGTTTCGTAAAAGAAATCGTCGAAGCCGTAGTTCAGAGTGTCAGCAACAATCAGGCTTTTACAATACCCGAAATAGTCATAAGAAAAAGCGCACACTTTTTCGAGTACGCCATTCTCGGGCTTGAGCTTGCGATACTTATCACCGTAAATATAAAAACTCTGCTTTTAAAAGAAGAAAACAGTAAACTTAATTCGAATGACGGTTCTCATAAAAAGAAAGGCTTTTTTCAAAGCCTTTCCTGCAGATATGTTTTTCTTCTTTTAAGAGTTCTTTTTCTTCGTCGCAAAAAATAATCTTCAAATCAGAATTATTTTTTCATGGCGCCGGTTCCGCCTTCAACCACACCCTCGTGTTTAAAGACCGCTCCGATTGTTTTAAAGAAGCACTTAAGATCAAAGCCGAACGAAAGCTTTTCCACATACTCTCCGTCAAGCTTCGCCTTAACGGGTATTTCAAGTTCGTCTCTTCCGTTTATCTGTGCCCAGCCGGTAAGACCCGGAAGAACATCGTTGGCACCGTATTTGTCTCTCTCTTCTATCAGATCGTACTGATTCCAGAGCGCGGGACGAGGCCCTATAATGCTCATCTGTCCGGCGAAAATATTGAAAAGCTGAGGCAGTTCGTCTAGGCTTGATTTTCTTAAAAATTTACCGCTTTTTAAAATATACTGCTCGGGATTTTCCAGCAAATGCGTGGGCACATCGTGAGGCGTATTCATTTTCATGCTTCTGAATTTTATCAGCATAAAATGCTTCTTGTGAAGCCCCACTCTTTTCTGCGTGAAAAAAGCAGGCCCCGGATCTTCAATCATGATAATCAGGGCAATAACAAGCATCGGAAATCCTAAAAAAAGAATTCCGAAGAACGAACATATTATATCGATCAGTCTTTTGAAAAAATGTCTGTACATGCTTATATATTACTCCATTTGAAGTCTTTTTACAAAGCCTTTATACTTCCGCCTCAAGTGCCCCCTTTGAATACATGCAGGTGTTTCCGCTTTCACGAACAACTTTAAGCCGATGCATATCCGATAGTTGTTTTACGTATTGTCTCGAACAATTGAGCATACGCATCGTTTCCGCAGTATCCGATAGGCGCTCAATCATAAATCCGTTTATATCTTCATAGCATATATCCGATATTCTGCCACATTTTCTGAGTATCCCCGTTTGAATAAATCTCTCTTCATCCCACTCAATTCCGTTGCCTCCCGGAGATACCTTGACCTTTTTGAAGGTTTCTTCATCGCGAAGTATTTTCCCGAAGATTCTTTTATCTTCGCATATTTCTTTTATATCAATCAAACGACTTACTCCGTCTTTAAAAAACACGATTAACCTGGAGCCTCTTAAAGTCATTACATCAATAACATTCCGGCTAAGTCTGTCACGAATCTCAGGGACTATTTCCTTCTCGGGTATTCTGACAACATATAATTCATCCTGGGCACACCGGCCTTCACTTAACTGCAGCAATTTACATTCATCATATATTTTCAGTCCGTTTTCTTTCAAAATACTTCCGAGATTTTGCCTGTCCCTGGGAATTATTCTCTGTTCCACAAATTTTCTGCTCCATACAAAATCTATATCGTATTCGCCTTTTTTTACATGACCCGAGAAAATAAAAGGTGCATCCCACTCGTTGAGTTCACTTAAAAGCCTGGCAAAAAACCTTTTGCTTCTTTCATAGTAAAAAAGATACCCCAACAGTTTTCTTTTTTCAGTTTTATTACGAATTTCGAATACTATCAAGGCAGCACCACCTTTCCCATATCATTTTTTTAATCACACGAATATAATCTTTGCCGATAATATCTTCCAATCCTTCAAAAACGAAATTAAGCTCTTTCTTTTCGATTGCCGGAAAGCTTTTTAAAAATTCTTTTGGTATCAGTTTTAAATTATTTTCAGCGCTGTCACTGCCTACGAAACTCTGAATTTTCTTATCGTCCATAACATCAAATGCAGCCAGATCCTTTAGTGTCCGGCATCTGCAAACAAGACTTAATCCGTGATCAAAAAGAGGCGCCATACGTTCGGTCCGGCTTTTGGAATTTCTTAAAACTTCAATATTTGCGCCGTGGCGGTCCCTGTTAAGAACAAGATAATCTGTCAAAAGCATTTCATACACATTCTTCTCCCAGCCTTTACGCTTACAAAAGACCATAGGCGATTCATTCCCCTCTTTTTCCATAGCATAATAATCTTCAAAGGAGATTTTGCTCTCCCCTGCCTTTTTAAAATCCTCGGATTTGCAAAGATACGTCTCAAAATCTTTCCCATCTACATTCACAAGAGCATGTACCAGTATATAATTCAAATGTTCTATCCCAAGTATGTTAAGCAATCTTTGCACGATAATCTCATTTATGCATTCATGGCCGACTATTCCTTTTACAGAATCAAAATCCGATAGTTTATAATATATTTTCCGATTGCCCGATTCTTCATACGATTTCAAAAAAGAACCTGCAGTTCCAGAAGATTTGCGTGTTCTGCTCCAATTTAAATATCTTAAATCCTGAAGTTCTCTGATAATGTCTTCCATAAAAAACCTCGCTTTACTTGACGTTTGTCAAGTATTTACCTTAATTGTAAAAAAATACTTGACATTCGTCAAGTATTAGAGTGTTTGTCAAAATAATAAGGCTGCCGAAATAATCTGCGCCTTATTTATCTTTGTTTGGCCATATTCATTGCCTCGAGTATTATCCTCTTTTTCTTCTCGGCATAAGAAGAATCCGCTGCCTTAAGTCCTTCAAGTCTGTAAGGAATACCGAGCGCTTCGTATTTCTTGACACCCATAGTGTGATAAGGAAGCACATCAAGAGCCTCGAGAGTTTTAAGGCCGGATAGCACCCACATTTTCGTATTGTGTTCTGACAGATATTTTGCAAAAGCAAGAATACCGTCATTATAATGCCCCGTAAGTTCTTTGTGCTTTTCCCTGTTAATCTGCTTGATGTCGAGCATCACGAGATCCGTAACCGCAAGGAGTTTATCTATTTTATCCAGTTTCGATTTTTCGTCTGCAAACGTCTGAAACATTATCCCCGAAGTATCAAGACATGTATGCACACCCTCATCATGAAACTTCGAAAAAAGCTCGGTTAAGAAATCAATCTGAAACATCGGTTCTCCGCCCGAGGCCGTAATACCGCCCTTTTCGTAGAAAGCTTTGTTTCTTTCAAACTTTTTAAAAACTTCATCGACAGACATTTCAGTACCGCCGTTTACATCCCAGGTATCGGGATTGTGGCAGTATGCGCATCTCATGGGACAGCCCTGAAAAAACACAACGAACCTTACGCCGGGTCCGTCGACTGCACCAAAAGTTTCAATTGAATGAATTCTTCCCATCATAAAAGAAACCGCCAAATTTAATCGTCATAATCATTTAAGATATTGTGTTCCATTAAGTTGCCGTATCCGAATGCCGCATAAGGGATTAACATCATTGCATAAGGGAATATGTAACGGCTGTTGGCTTCCCACATCATATGGAAAATGAATCCTCCGATTACGGTTATAATTCCGATGTATGTCATCACAAAGCATTCTTTTTTGCCGGAGGTCAAGAGTTTTCTGAAATTATTAAGGCTCCAGATAAACACTCCGATGTATATGACATTCTGCAGCACATTACAGAAAAATACGTAAAACTTATTAAAATCTCCGTCGTATATTCTCTGAATAATCTTCGCTCTTCCGCCGTAGTCCGTATATGTTGCCTCGCATGAAGCCAGTGTCGGGTCGGTCCACTGAGTTAAGAATTTATCCCTGTAAAAGATAAAGCATTCCTTCGGGTTTTCCTTAAAATATTCTGTTCTCTCTTTTATGATTTCGCTGCTTATCCGGTTGGTTTCTTTTTTATCCATTCCGGTGTTTTTATAGGTGTCGAAATTAAAACCGTTGTACCATCCGGGACCTCTTGATGAAGTATCCTGCATGCCCATGGCAAGGTATGAATACATTGTTACTCCGCTGTCTACGTCTTCTTTCACTTCCAGTTCATAATAGTTTAAAGTCAACGGGAGAATCACTATGCTCGCAAGAAAAGCAGCCACAGCCGTAATTACATACTCTTTTTTGCGCTTTCCCATAAAAAGCAGGATGAGAACGATTACTGCCGCTATCATAAAGATTAACGAGTTCTTTCTGACAAATACCGAAACCGCCGTAAATACAACCGATAAGATAATATTCAAAACAGGAACGCCTTTTTTTCTTTCAAGCAGGCATAAGAAATAAACCGCCACAGACATTGCGGTAAGGGACGGTATCTCTCCGTATATAAAAGACGAGTACATAATAAAAGGCAAATTAAAAATCGAAAGATAAAGAAACGCCGCAGATACTCTTTTGCTTCGCCAGATTTCTTTTACGGACAGATATCCGAAGGTTATCGTAACGCAGTTTAATGCGACATAAAAAAGCTTTATAAGATGGTGCGGTGAGAATTCGAACGGTATTAATTTAATTACTTTTAAGATACCGGCGAGAAAAACGGTAAGTCCGATCTGCTGCGGATAAAACGACAGATATGAATTCGGATCGCCGATAAAGGATAAATCCTTTTCGGAGAGCTGAAGGGCCATAAAATATACGCTCGCGGAATCGCTTGTGGGCGCGCTTCGGCCAAAGAATACCAAAGCCGCACCTGCGAGTGCATGAATTATAAGCACCAGCGCAAATAATGATTCTATACGCCATCTTGATACTGCCTGTAAAAGGAAATATCCGAGAGCATAAAAAACAAGCAGTGAAATAACGGAAATGATTATCTTTTCACCTTCGATAATCATTTTCTGCTCGGACATATTGTTTGCAACTGTAGTTTTTAAAAGTGCGCAAACAACGAGCAGACCGGAAAAAAGAACCGAGAGAGCCGAAAGAATAACAAGCAGAACATATTGAGTTGTGACTTTCTTTTTTTTATCCATTAACTGTTTTACAAAGATTCATGGAATGTTCTTGAAATAACATCCATCTGCTGTTCTTTTGTAAGCTTGATGAAGTTAACCGCATAACCCGATACACGAATCGTAAGCTGAGGATACTTTTCGGGATTTTCCATTGCATCGAGAAGCGTCTCACGGTTAAGCACGTTAACATTCAAATGATGACCGCCCTTGGTGGTGTAGCCGTCAAGAAGCGAGATAAGGTTTTCAATCTGTGATTCGCTTGCATCGGGAGCAACATATACTTTGTCAACTTCCTCATTGATGCAGTCGCCGTCAACAACCTTGTTGGCTTTGTCAATATATGTAAAGTTCTCATCACTCTTGCCGAGCGCGGAAGGAATGATTGAGAATGTGTTTGAAATGCCGTCCTGTGCATCCTTGAAAGGAAGCTTTGCTACAGATGCGAGGGATGCAACCGCACCTGATGAATCTCTGCCGTACATGGGGTTGGCACCGGGAGCGAAAGGAGCGCCCTTGGGACGTCCATCGGGTGTTGCACCTGTATTCTTGCCGTATACGACATTGGATGTAATCGTAAGTACCGATGTGGTAGGTACGGAATTACGATATGTCTGATGTGAACGTACCATGTTCATAAAGCTT
>CACWZK010000119.1 GCA_902765365.1 uncultured Lachnospiraceae bacterium | reverse complement strand
ATGTTAAGCACTATCTGTTTTGTAAGCAGTCCTTTTGATACGAGATCAAGCGAGAGATTGTCCGCCATTTCGCGAACGATAATTGCGCCTTCTTCGTGTGTGTAAGGTCTTTTTAAAACCTGTCCCGTACTGATTGAATTGCTTTCTGGTCGGTATTTTTTGATATAGTCTATAGTGCAGGGCTCCCAACCCCATGCGTGGTCTATTATAAGTTCGGCGTTGATTCCGAAGACCTTGTAAAGCCTGTCTTCGTTATATTCCGAATATCTGGCCAATTCACCGAGAGTGTATATACCCATGCTCTCGAGCTTTCTGGCGGTTCCCGGACCGAATCTCCAGAAATCCGTAATAGGCTTATGGTCCCAGAGTATTTCTCGGAATTTTCTCTCATCAAGTTCAGCGATTCTGACTCCGTCTTTGTCCGCAGGTATATGCTTTGCCACGATATCCATTGCAATTTTGCAAAGGAAGAGATTGGTTCCTATACCTACCGTGGCTGTAATATGTGTTTCTTTTAAAACATCCGAAATAATCTTAACCGCGAGCTCGTGAGCCGTCAGATTATAAAGCTTTAAATAATTCGTAACATCCATAAAAACTTCGTCGCAGGAATAAACATGGATGTCTTCGGGAGATATATATCTTAAATAAATCCTGTAAATGTCGGTACTGTATTTCATATATAACGACATTCTGGGAGGAGCGGCAATAAAATCAATCTTACATGCAGGATTGGCTGCAATTTCATCAGCATCAAAAGAAGAGGAAGTGAATTTCCTTCCTTTAACATGACTTAAACGCTCGGAATTGACATATTCAAGCTTTTGTAAAACCTCGAACAGTCTGGCTCTTCCGGGTATTCCGAAAGCCTTAAGAGATGGCGATACCGCAAGACATATGGTCTTTTCAGTCCTTGAAGTATCAGCCACAACCAGATTGGTTTTTAAGGGATCAAGCTGCCTTTCGGCGCATTCAACCGAAGCATAAAAACTCTTTAAATCTATGGCAATGTAACTTCTTTGTTCCATAAGAATATTATCGAACAAATGTTTGAACATGTCAAGAAATGATTTATATGAAAAGTATGCGAAATTTAAACTGAAATATGATACAATAAAAAGCGGGTGTATCAGAAAATAATCATGTTTAAGGGGAATTAAAATGACTAAAAATCTGGTAAACAAATTATACGTCATTATCTTTATACTAATATTTTTTATAATGACCGGAATAATGGTTGTCGGACTGATTAATCAGAATAAAGACGAAAAAGTCCAGAGAAGCCGTTATGAACAGATGATAAAAGAAGGGAGCAAAACTGTTCTGACGGACGCTATTCTTGAAGAAGACCATACACGGTATGTTGAAAAGTCCAAAGAATCTACAAAGACTTTCCTTACACTTCTTGCCTGTTTCGCGGCAGTTATCGTAGCATTTGTCGTCATGATGATATTTAACGTGATTTTAAAAGGAATGGAAGAAGGAGCATCTTCAACCGGTTTCCTGATTATGCTCGCTTCTTTTATCATTGCGATGTTTATGATAGTTTCGTTCCTCATTGTGGCAGTTAAATTTCTTGTTCCGAGATTTCAGAATTCAAATATTGAAGACGAAAAATACTATTTCACGGAAATCACCCTAAAAGATGCAGAAAAAAGAGAAGAGACCGAAACCGTCAAAAACGGAGATTCTTATTCGACCGAGACCAGGGTTTATTATTATCTCATAAAAGATAACGGAGAAGAAATAAGCACCAATAAACTTTTGTATGAAAGATTTGTCGGCGAAGGTATTTACTATGCAGGCAGAACTGCTACCGGAAAAATATTCTCGATTTATCCGGATAAATATTTTGAACTGGGTGAATAAATGATTAGGGGAGTTACAAATGGACATATTGTTTTCAAAGGATTCAGCAAAAAAAACAATAATTCTTTCCAAAGAAACGATTAAAGATCTTGCGATAAGCGATGTAGTAGAGGAAGCATGCGTTATCAAAGAAGATATTCCTGTTGTAGAGAAAGTTTTATCGGCTATGCCTACAGAAGCCACAGACATGCGCTTCAGAGGCGAGATCTTAAAAGATTTATACGACAATAAGGAACTTTGCGATAAATTAAGCGAATCCGTTCACGCAATTAACAAACTAAAAAACTACAGCGGAAACTATAAGGTTTCGCGTCAGAGTGAGATTAATCTTTATACGCTTCTTGAAGATCTTCGTGAACTGTCTGTATATTCCACAGTAACTGAGGAACTGTCAGCAATTTTACATGAATTTGAAGTTAAATCCACAGGTCTTATAAGCCTTCGTGAAGAACTCGATGCAACAATTAATTCCAAAGAGTTTGCAGAATTAAAAACCGATATCGAGCAGATGATAAATGATTTATCGAGCGTAAAAGGAGCTTTAATCGGGGTAAACTTTACTCCCGATCTGGATGTCGAAGAAGTGGCGGCCATTGATTTCGTTCCCTATAAGCTCGTTTCCAAATACAGTCTGATCGAGAAACTCAATGCAATGCGAATGATAACACCTACGGATTCATCAACAAAAAATGCAAGAGTTCCGGATCCTTTGCTTGTTACAATCGCCCCCAAAATTCAGAAACATTTAAAAAAGCATTATTCGGATATAAAAAAGAAGCTTACACAGTATTCGGATTTTGATACACGTCCTATTACCGAAATGCATGAAGGACTGATTTTCTATCTGGTAATGGCCAAATACGCAAGATATCTGGCAAATAAGGGCTATGATATCTGTTTCCCCGAAATCAAAGAAGACGAAAGAATGTCTGTAAAAGGTCTTTACAATATAAGACTTGCCATTGAAGGCGCAAAGGATATCGTAAAGAACGATTTTTCTTTTAGCAGGGACGAGAGAATCTTTATTCTTACAGGTCCCAATCGTGGAGGTAAAACCATTATTGAGCAGGCTATCGGTCTTGCATCTTTTATGGCTGCACACGGTCTCTTTGTAATGGCTTCATCTTTTACGGGCTTGCCTTTTGCTAATATCCTTACACATTTTCCTATAGATGAAAATCTGACAATCAACTACGGTCGTCTCGGCGAAGAAGCTGTCCGCATAAAAGAAATAGTCAAGAATTCAGACGACAACACATTGATTCTGTTTAACGAGACATTCTCGACTACGTCGGCTTATGACGGAGTTTATTTATCCAAAGATTTAATTCGTGTACTTAAAGAAAAAGGCACTTATGCGATTTTCAATACGCATCTTCATGAACTTGCTTCGGATATCCCCGAAATGAACAAATGGGACGGTGAAGGAGATATTATCAGTATCGTAATGGAGAGGAAGGATGATAAAAACACATTCCTTCTTAAAAGAGCCGAGCCGGATAATTGCTCCTATGCACATACGATAGCCGAAAAGTACGGCATTACATACGAGCAGATGACAGAAAAAAATGAATGAGAATTTGAAAAGGGATAATATTCGAATGAAAAAATGTAAAGGAATTATAATTTGTATTATGATCGGATTACTTTTTGCAGGATGCGGTAAGAAAGAAATGACGGTTGGAAGTGCAGTGAAACCGGAGGATATAAACGAGTTTTATTATACAGTGGATGAATCAACATATCCGCCACAGTTTTTCAGATATTATTTTCATAAAGAAAATGATCAGTGGATGTTTCATTTCGAAAAGAGAGAAGCCGACCACTGGCCTTTGAGGGAAGATGATGTTACGGAGTCCTGCGATATAAGTTTAAGTGATGAAGAGAGAGATGAGTTTTTCTCTTATATCGAAAACGGAAAGATAACCAAAAGAAGCGATGAGCCTTTGGACAGCAGTGGCCCGTATCTGTTTATTTACTGGAACGGCGATAAAGGAGACAGTCAGGTTTATCATTTTGAGAACTATGGCAAGCAGAAGAATTTTGAATCGTTCTGCAGTTCGCTCATACGCTAAAAGATAAAGGAAACAATATGAAAAAAATTGAATTTCTGTTTATATCTTTTATATGTATTTTATGCGCTTTCGGATGTGACAAAAAAACTCCGGAAAGTGTCGACTGGGTTTATTTAACACCTGACAAACCGCAGATTAAGATTGAAAAAGCAATAGATTTATCAGGAAGTTACGAAATTACCGAGTACGACAGGAACGGAAACGAAATAAAATTTGAAATGTATGATAAATACGATCACCTGAAATACTCGTCAATAAGCACATATGATGACAAAGGAAATCTTTTAACAGAATACAGAGAATCGGATAACGGCAGAACGACCTTTGAAAAGAATGTCTATGACAAAAACGGAAACCTCATAAAAGAATACGAGGGCGATAACGAGGACAATCTCATTCTTGACATGGAATATGAGTATGACAACGGGCTGCTTAAGAAATGTGTGAATTATAACGAAGACGGCAGTATTTGGGATATTAAGAAATATGAGTATGACAACGGCCGTTTAACAAAAGAGATAGTTTTATCTGATTCGGGCTATGTGTTCAGAATCTATGAATATGAGTACGACAAAGAGGGAAGGTTAAGTAAAAAGACCGACAATTTTTACGGACACGTAACCATATATTATTACGATAAAGAAGAAAGAATAATAAGAGAAGAGTTATATGGCGAAGATAAGGAACTATCTTCCATATATGAAAATAAGTACGGAAACTACGGGATAACGGAAGAATACGCGTATAAAAGCGATGGGACTTTAAGAAGTCACAAGAAAACTTATTATGACGAAAAAGGACAGCTGTCAAAAAATGTCTCTGTAAATGAAGAAGGAAAAGAAACAGTAACCGCCACATGGGAATACGATGCTTATGGCAATATGATTCATTATTGGGGCGTGAGAGGATACGAAACAACAGCAGAATATAATGAATACGGATATCCGGTC
>CACWZK010000118.1 GCA_902765365.1 uncultured Lachnospiraceae bacterium | reverse complement strand
CTTTCGGCAAAGGTTTCGAAGTCATTGGACATAAGACTTAAGACAAGGTCTGCCTTAAATCGTTCTTCTTTAGGTAGATTGAATTCTTTTAAAAGTGCCACATATACGTGATAGTAGGTGTGACAGACGTATATTCTGCCTTTTTTATCCATAATGACTTCTCTTTTACTCTTATCAATACTCTAAAAATGATAGCATACATTCGCCGATATCTCAAGGATGAGGGCGCTGTGACATTGAGTTTTAAGGCAAAAAATGATATTATTGAAATGTTGAGATTATGATGGAAAAAAGAAGAGAATTATACAAAAAAATATGTGTTGTCGCACTTCCGATAGTGTTTCAGAATATCATCGACGCCGCGGTATCAAGCGCCGATGTTCTGATGCTTAATTACGTAGGACAGTCAGCGATAGGTGCCGTTTCTCTCGCCAACAGCATGGTGGGAATTCTTTTTATGTTCCTGTACGGAATCGGTACCGGTATTGCTATGCTCGCTGCGCAGTATTACGGTAAGGGCGATATGAAGACCATCGAAAAGGTCGAAGGCATTGGCCATAAATTCGCGCTGTCGGTGGCAGCTCTCGGAGCACTTTTATGTCTTTTAATTCCGCGAACGCTGATGCGGATTTACACAAACGACGAAACTTTAATCGAAATCGGTTCAAAGTACCTTATGTTTATAGCGCCCGGCCTTTTATTCTGGGCGGTAAGCGCGGTTTATATGTCGATTTTAAGATGTATCGACAAGGTAACCGTAAGCACCGTGCTCGAAGCGGTTGCGTTAGTATGCAATGTGACTTTGAATGCGGTATTTATTTTCGGACTTTTCGGTGCTCCCAAACTCGGTGTTATCGGCGTTGCGATTGCGACCACGACGAGCCGACTCATTCAGTTAATCGGATGTATTCTGGTATCGGTATTCATGAAGCCCGGAGTGGCGCTTACATTAAAAACCATGTTTCAAAGGCATAAAACTCTTGAACATGACTTTTTTACGATGGCTATGCCCGCTATCGGCAACGATCTTGCATGGTCGCTTGCATTCAGCGCATATTCGGCCATTATCGGACATCTCGGAGAGGATGCGGTTGCCGCGTATTCTATTATCAACGTGGTCAGAAACTTAGGATGCGTAATGTGCTACGGTATCGGAATGGCTTCGGGAATTATAGTCGGTCAGATCTTGGGCGAAGGAAATGTGGAGGACGGAATAAAAGCAGGTCATATCTGCTTAAGACTGGCGGTTGTGACGGGTATTCTAGGAGGACTCTTTGTAGTTGCGATAATGCCTCTTGTATTCATGTTCACCGATTTAACGCCACTGGCTGACGAATATCTTAAATTCATGCTTTTAATCAATTCGTATTATATTACAGGTACGGCTGTCAACACGTGTCTTATTGCCGGTATATTCAGAGCCGGAGGCGACTCGAAATTCGGTTTCTGGTGTGACCTTATAGACATGTGGGCTTATGCGGTACCGCTCGGACTGCTTGCGGCGTTTGTGCTTAAACTTCCCGTAAAATGGGTTTATTTTCTTTTATGTACGGACGAGTTCGTAAAATGGCCGTGGGTATTTAAGCATTTTTACAGCCACAAATGGGCGCAGAATATCACGAGAGATAATGTTGACTGACGAAAGATTCGGTTAAAATACAGTGTAAAAAAGGGAAGAGGATATGAAGAAAAATCTTAAAAGAATCGCATCGGGTTTAATAGCATTAAATATGCTTGTCTTTCTGTTCGCCTGCACTCCGACGGGTGAAAACACGGGAAAAGACGACAACTTGTCTCAGGCTCAGGTTAATACGGCAAGCACAAATGCCAATAATAACGATACTTCCGGAAACGGTGATTCAAATACCGTAAGTCCCACAGACAACACTGATTACGAAGTGCCCGAGTTTAGCGAGAATGCATTCGCATCGAAAATCGCAGGAACATATTTTGGAATGGATGAAGGGGATATG
This sequence comes from uncultured Lachnospiraceae bacterium, assembly GCA_902765365.1. Taxonomy (GTDB): domain Bacteria; phylum Bacillota; class Clostridia; order Lachnospirales; family Lachnospiraceae; genus UBA3766. Next base: position 2,951 of record CACWZK010000118.1, on the reverse strand, counting down.
CCTTTTTACCTTTCAATATACAATTTCTGCGGTAATGTATATGCTTACGGCGGATATACCGCAGAAGAAGACGAAGAGGAAGTTTATTCATTCTGGGCAATGGAAATCGTTCCCGAAGATCCCAGAGATTTTTATTATGAAAATACAGACGAATGCAGAGTCGGAGTTACGGCCTGCTCGGTAATGTCCAATATGTGCAGATACTGGAGTGCACCCGTTACAGGAAACATCAAGTTGACTAATGACGGCATTACGGTAACAGGTGACGGGGATTTATGTCCTCTTTATACCAACGGAAAAACCATAGATCTTAAAAGAAGGGATGACCTGAGAGATTTCTTTGAGGATGAAACAGCCGTAGATGTTGCGGACGGTTTTTATGCTGAAAATTCGGATGAAAACCTTTACGGTATTTGGAAGTTAAAAGATACCGAAGAACCCTGGTTTGTTTCTTTTGAAAAAGGCGAAAGATATTCCGAAATAACCGTAATTCAAAAAATCGACGGACTCGAGGTAACTCTTTTAAAAGGCTTCTTCGAAACCGACGATTCAAATAACGGTAGGGCGTGGATGAAATATTTTATGAGCGGTTCTCCCGAAATATTCAATTTTGAATACAGATACGAAGGAGACGACCTGGTATTTGACAATATGAGTAGCGGTTTTCCTTTCTGTGAAAACGATGCAAAAGAGTCTGTTTTAGAAAAAGTCGGAATAAACGATGTTCCTATAGCAATGCTCGTTGAACCTGACAATCTTGATGCGGTTAAGGGTACGCTTGCAGTTAATATAGGCGGAGAAACGAGAGATGTTACCCCGTTCTTTAAAGACTGTAACGACGTGGAAAATAACGGAACAAATTTTGTAAGAGTAGGAAATCTGGTATTTTTCAGATATTATGATCCTTCGGGTTATAACGATCACCCTATTTATGCCGATTGGGGTGATTTCAACAATCATTACGATTTTGATAAAATCGGCTGTGTCTGCTTTTATGATTTAAGAACAGGCGAGACCGGGCTTGCATACAGGGATTATAGCGGAGGCGCCCTCTACTATATGAACGGCAAGTTTTATACCGAGAGATTCGAGTCAAATGATTATTATTCGGTAAACTACATTGTGGCCTGCTACCCTGATGGCTCGGCACTGGAAGAAAAGAGTGATACGAATACTCATTCCGTTATTGAGGCGGTTTCCGATAATAATGATGCGATTGCGGTTGATCAGTTTTTGGCAGGACAGTTTTATATTGATTACGGTAACGAGTATCGCAGCACTCTTCAGCTAAAAGACCAGGATTATGTGCTGGCTGCAGAATTTGCAGATGACTATATCTATGTGGTTACAACGGGTTATAACGACGATGCAATCCGTTTGACCGAATATCAGAAGTTTTACGGAGAAGTAGGAATCCAGTTGGCCGAGTATGACGCAAAAGACATATGGAAAAATGGCATTCCGAGAGTATATCAGATATTTGTAACAGAAGACGAAGTTTACATGGGTATTAACGCCTATGAAGATTCCGAACTGAAAAAATGCGTCGTAGTGGAAGCAGAGCGAAACAAAGAGGATTCGGGAAAAGTTATTTATGAGGGAATGCCTGACAATATCTGGGCTTTTGACAGACCTTATTCCAGTCCGTATTTCTATTTCAATTATGCGGACGAGATTTTCTTTGCGCAGCACAACGTCAATGGCGAGATGGCTCTTTCCGAAGGAATTTTTGGAGATTTAATTTATTACGATTCGCCTTATTCGGCAGACTTAATAGTGCCTGATTTTATGGAAGACAGTGTGGAAGGCATTTATGAAGGAATGTCCACAATTATTCTTCAGGATGGCCAGCGCATAAAAGATAAGTACTTTGTCATAACGGCCAATGCCACATACGATGCTAATAAAAGTATAGGAAATATAAGAAGTTTCGAATTAAACGATATTATTTATACCGTATACGATTCCGACAAGAATGCAATCAGACTTGAACCTGCATTATAATCCATCGGATTCATTGACATTTACACGATAATTTTATATACTCAAATTCGCCCTCAATGCAATTTGAGTAAGCATATGTATAGGTCAGGCGGTCTGGGTTTGGGTCTTGCGCGACGGGAACCCACGAACCGTGTCAGGTCGGGAACGAAGCAGCACTAAGAGGAATTTCCCGGGTGCCGCAAGGGTGCCTGGGCTCGGCCGTCTGTCTTATGCATATGAATTAAATTGCATTGAGGGCATTTTTTATGAAAGGGTTTACATGAAAGAAAACTACAACAACGAAGTAATGTATTATACTTTTCCGGATTTCGAACAGTTTGATTTTCTGGTTCATGCGTTTTCGTCGAGAGAAGGCGGAGTCAGCGAAGGATATTATTCTTCGATGAATCTCGGAATCAAAACGGACGATTCAAAAGAGAACATTCTTAAAAACTACGAGCTTTTTACGGATGCTGTCGGAATCAGGCTTGAAGATGTTGTAATAGGCAATTTAAACCACGGAAACAACGTCCGCGTGGCAACCAGAAACGATGCGGGCTGCGGTATTTTAAAGCCTTTCAATTATATTAACGTGGATGCGCTTGTAACCAACGAGCCCAATCTTGCGATTACCGTTACATGTGCTGACTGCGTGCCTGTTTTCTTTGTTGACCCCATAAAAAAAGCAATCGGTATCGCTCATTCGGGATGGAAGGGAACGGCTCAGGAAATATCCGCAAAAGTAGTGGATAAGATGGTCGAAGAATACGGATGCAAGCCCGAAGATATCTATGCGGGAGTAGGCCCCTGCATAGGAATGTGCTGTTATGAAGTAAGTCGTGATGTGTTTGAAGAATTCTTAGAATTCGATTATCTGGACGATGCCTGGTATTATGAAAAAGATAATGATAAATTCGATTTGGATTTAAGCCGTATCATATTCGGAACGCTTGCATATTCGGGTATTT
>CACWZK010000117.1 GCA_902765365.1 uncultured Lachnospiraceae bacterium | reverse complement strand
TCCAAACGGGCGCGATATGATGGTCAAGTAATGTTTGCACAAGTGCGTCTCTGAGTGCTGTCATAATAAGTTCGCGAAGTGCGAAATCCTTTCGTTTTTGTCTATTTCACTATCTCTTTTAGGGCTTCAAACAAAGCCTTCATTTCTTCGTCTGTTCCGATTGAAATACGAAGATAATTATCTATTCTGGGAATGCTGAAATGACGAACCAGTATTCCTCTTTCTCTTAGGGCTTTGTAAATATCATTTGCATTAACCTTGGGATGTGTTACAAACACAAAGTTTGCGCTGCTTTCGGGGAACGAAAAGCCAAGTTTTTTAAACTCTTCAACACTCCACTCTCTTGTTTTAATAACCTTGTCGCAGCATTCTCTGAAATATTTTTCATCCTTTAAAACCGCAGATGCAAGTCTTAATGAAGGCTCATTCATTGTATAGGAGTTGATTGAGAACTTAATTGCTTTAACCTTTGCAATAAGCTCTGCGCTCGCAAATGCCATACCTATACGAAGACCTGCAAGATTTCTTGATTTGGAATATGTCTGAGTTACGATTAAATTATCGTACTTGTTTATCAGAGATACAGCCGATTCTGCGCCGAAATCTACATATGCTTCATCCACTATAACAATCGAATCCCTGTTGAATTTAAGCACTTCTTCAATCTGACTTAAAGGCAGAGCCTTACCTGTCGGTGCGTTGGGATTGGCGATTACTATTCCGCCGTTTTCTTTTCTGTAATCGTTAATATCGATTGAAAGATCTTCTTTTACGGGAATAAGTTCCTTGGGAAATCCGGCAAACTCAGCCCATACTTCATAAAAGGAATAAGTGATGTCCGCAAAAAGTACGGGAAGCTTTGAGTGGAAAAATGTCAGGAACAATGTGCATATTACATCATCAGATCCGACACCTGTGAAAATCTGCTCTCTGGGAAGTCCCATATATTCGCTTAATGCTTCCTCAAGTGCATCACAGTTAGGCTTCGGATATCTTCTTAAACAGTCGTAATCCTCGGCCAGTTTTTTTAACTCATCCTTTACAACGCCCGAAGGAGGATAAGGATTTTCGTTTGTATTAAGTTTAATAAGATTTTCAATCTTGGGCTGTTCTCCCGGAATATACGGGGTAACGTTTCTTACGTATTCTCTCCAGTTCACTTATTTCACCTCATCAGTCAGTTTTGCCGAAACCGTTTCTTTGGCTATTCATCTAAGATTTCCTGGTATTCGGCATCTTTCGCATCTGCATCGGAATGAAAGGCATCAAGTGCGTCCTGAGCCTTATCTTCCTGCGAAGCCATACCTTCAACGGTATTTGCGGCATCTTCTGCAGGATTGCTGCAGCTGCAACCTGTAACGGGCATTATAAAACTTGCGCATACAAGCAGACTTAATAAAAAGTATTTGAAATTTTTCTTCATAAAAATCTCCGTTCTTTTAAAGACCAAAGTAAAATTACTTAAAGTACTTAACACCCGATTCGAAGATCTTAAGATCCTGCTCGCCGTAAATGTTGATTGCAACACCTCTGTCACGACGCTCTGCATGAGCCATCTTACCGAATACTCTGCCGTCGGGTGATGTGATACCTTCGATGGATTCGAATGAACCGTTGATATTGTACTCTTCATCCATGCTTACATTACCGAAGTTGTCGCAGTATCTTGTAGCTACCTGGCCGTTTGCAAAGAGTTTCTCGATTAAGTCCCTGGGTGCTACGAATCTTCCTTCACCGTGTGAAGCGGGTGATGTGTAAACTCCGTCAAGCTCTGCCAACTGAAGCCAGGGAGACTTGTTGGATACAACCTTTGTATAAGCCATCTTGGAGATATGACGGTTGATTGTATTGAATGTAAGTGTAGCGGAATTTTCATCCTGGCCTGTAATCTTTCCGTTAGGTACAAGACCGAGTTTGATAAGTGCCTGGAAACCGTTACAGATACCGAGTGCAAGACCGTCTCTGTTGTCAAGTAAGTCTGTTACAGCTTCTTTGATTGCTTCATTCTGGAAAGCTGTAGCGAAGAACTTGGCAGAACCGTCAGGTTCGTCACCTGCGGAGAATCCGCCGGGGAACATGATGATCTGAGCGTTCTTAATTTCTTTTACGTATTCATCCACACTTTCCTTAATCATTGCTGAATTAAGGTTTCTGAATATCTTTGTTGTTACGGTAGCGCCTGCTCTCTCAAATGCTCTCGTTGAATCGTATTCGCAGTTTGTACCGGGGAATACGGGAATAAATACGTGAGGCTTAGCAACCTTATTCTTGCAGATATAAACGCTCTCTGCTTTGTATGAAGGTCTGTCAAGTTTTGTATAATCTTCTGTAACTCTTGAGTGGAATACCTTTTCAAGAGGTTTCTTGTATGATGCAAGAACATCGTCAAGGCTGACCTTAACCGAATTGATTTCGATGTCTTTGTCTGTTACATTACCGATTGTTGTAGCGAATTCATCGTTAATTGCTTCAGTCATTTCGCAAAGGATGCTGCCCATCTCATTTGAGAAAAGTGACTTAACATCTGATGCTTCAATCTTAACTCCGAGACCGTTACCGAAAGCCATCTTAGCTGCTGCGGGAACGATGCCGTATGCATCTGTAACATATGCAGAAACGATTTTCTTATCTTTTATGAGCTTTGAAACTTCATCGTAAAGTGCAAGTGTCTTGTCGAATACAGGGATTGAATTTTCATCCTTGGGAATTCTGAATATTACAAGTGAGTTGCCTGCTTTCTTAAGTTCGGGTGTAATAACCTCGTCGTTCTTTGCAACGTCAACTGCGAAGGAAACGAGTGTGGGCGGAACATCGATATCCTGGAATGTTCCGGACATTGAGTCCTTACCGCCGATTGAAGGAAGGCCGAATGCCATCTGTGCTTTGAACGCACCAAGGAGTGCTGCGAAAGGCTGGCTCCATCTTGAAGGAACTTCAGACATTCTTCTAAAGTATTCCTGGAATGTAAATCTGATCTTATTTACATCACCGCCTGCTGCACAAATCTTACTCATGGATTCTGTTACTGCGTAAATTGCACCGTGGTAAGGAGACCATGAAGAAAGATAAGGATCGAAGCCGTAGCTCATCATGGTAACCGCATCGGATTTGCCCTTCATAACGGGAACCTTTGCAACCATTGTCTGAATCTCTGTGAGCTGGTTAGCACCGCCGTAAGGCATGAGGACCGTACCTGCACCGATGGATGAGTCAAACATTTCTACGAGGCCCTTCTGTGAACAGGTGTTAAGGTCTGCAACACTTTCGATAACCGCGGTCTTAATATCATTGTTGGCAAGAGCTTCTTCAACCTTTTTGTTGGCTGCCTTGTCAAAATAATTGTCTGCTTTGCTCGGTGATTCAACTTCTACATTTGTAGCCTGATGAGCACCGTTTGTGTTAAGGAATTCTCTCTTGATATTAACGATTTCTTTGCCTCTCCAGACAAGTACAAGTCTGGGATCTTCGGTAACATCCGCAACCTTGATTGCTTCAAGGTTTTCTTCCTCAGCATATTTAAGGAACTGGTCAAGATCCTTGGGATCGAGAACTACTGCCATTCTTTCCTGTGATTCGGAAATGGAAAGTTCTGTTCCGTCAAGACCTTCGTATTTCTTGGGTACAAGGTCAAGATTAACTCTTAAGCCGTCTGCAAGTTCACCGATTGCAACGGAAACACCGCCTGCACCAAAGTCATTACATTTCTTTATAAGTGCGGAAACTTCTTCTCTTCTGAAGAGTCTCTGAATCTTTCTTTCTGTGGGAGGATTACCCTTCTGAACTTCTGCACCGCAGGTCTCGATTGACTGAACGGTATGTACCTTTGAAGAACCTGTTGCACCGCCACAACCATCTCTACCTGTTCTTCCTCCTAAAAGAACGATAACATCGCCGGGATCCGAAGTCTCACGGATTACGGCGCGTCTCGGAGCTGCACCCATAACTGCACCGATTTCCATTCTCTTTGCAACATAGTTGGGATGGTAAATTTCTTTTACGAGACCGGTTGCAAGACCAATCTGGTTACCGTATGATGAATAACCTGCTGCTGCACCGCGGACAAGTTTCTTCTGTGAAAGCTTACCCTTAAGAGTCTCGTTAACCGAAACTGTAGGATCTGCGGCACCGGTAACTCTCATTGCCTGATATACGTATGTTCTTCCTGACAACGGATCACGGATTGCACCGCCAAGACATGTAGCAGCGCCACCGAAAGGTTCGATTTCGGTAGGATGGTTATGTGTCTCGTTCTTAAAGTTGATAAGCCACTCTTCGTTTACAACCTTGCCGTCTTCGTATTCAACATCGATGGGAACAACGATTGAACAAGCGTTAATCTCATCGGATTTTTCCATATCTTCAAGCTTTCCGTCTTTTTTGAGCTTCTTCATTGCGATTAATGCAAGGTCCATAAGGCAAACATACTTCTTGGAGTTGTCACCGTATACATCTTTTCTGGTGGAAAGATATTCGTTGTATGTATCTTCAAGAACGCCTGCATAGTCGCCCGCAAGGAACTTAACATTCTCAAGTTCTGTGGAGAATGTGGTATGACGGCAGTGGTCTGACCAGTATGTATCAAGTACTTTAATTTCTGTGAATGTCGGATTTCTCTTTTCATCATTTGCAAAATACTCTCTGATAAAAGCAAAATCCTTATATGTCATAGCAAGTCCGAGTGAATCATAAAGTTTCTTAAATTCATCTTCGGGCATTGTCGTAAAGTTTTCAAATACAGAAACATCATCGGGTGTTGCGAATACGCTCTGTAATGTCTCGGGCTTTTCAATACCTGCTTCTCTTGAATCTACAGGGTTGATACAGTAAGCTTTAATCTTTTCAAACTCATCATCACTTAAACTGCCTTCAAGCACATATGTAATTGCTGTCTGAATTGTGGGATTCTCTTCTGCGTTTAAGAACTGTACACACTGAACTGCTGAGTCCGCTCTCTGATCGTACTGACCGGGTAAATATTCAACGCTGAATACCTTATCTCCGTCATTAACCTTTAAATCT
>CACWZK010000116.1 GCA_902765365.1 uncultured Lachnospiraceae bacterium | reverse complement strand
TGGCCTGTACGGAGGTCATGCGATAATACTTAACAAAGCAGGTACCGCAGAATATGAGGCATCTAAACAGGAAGCATTAAAAGCATTTGCGGCATTTGAAGGCGGACTTCAGATAGGAGGAGGCATTAATGATGAAAATGCAAAAGAGTTTATTGAGGCAGGTGCTTCACATGTGATTGTTACAAGTTATCTGTTTGAGAACGGAAAACTTTGTGAAGATAAGATGATAAGACTCAAAGATGCGGTTTCAAAAGATAAAATCGTTTTTGATTTATCCTGTAAAAAAGTCGGCGAAAAATATTTTGTGACCACAGACAGATGGCAGACCGTAACGTATACTGAGATGAATGCAGATCTTCTTAAAGAGCTTGAAGAGTACTGCGATGAATACTTGATTCACGCCGTGGATGTCGAAGGAAAATGCAACGGCCCAGAGACAGATATCATAAAAGAACTTGCCAAATACGACGGAAACAAAGTTACTTATGCAGGAGGAATCCGTTCGATAGAAGATATCGAAGCCATAAAAGAAGCGTCTGAGGGAAAGATTGATTTCACGATAGGTTCGGCACTTGATATTTTCGGCGGAAATTTAAGTTTCGATACAGTATCGAAATATAACTAAAAGATTAAAAGAAAAAGGACCGTAAATTCGGTCCTTTTTGAATCTAGTTAAACTTTAATCCTTTTACAACTTGCTCTATATATTAATCAAATATATTAAGGCACATTAAAAATGACTAATTATAACTTGGTTACATTAACTGCCTGAACTCCCTTGTCGCCTTCGATAACTTCGAATTCTACAGCAGCGCCTTCTTCAAGGGTTTTAAAACCATCGGATACGATTCCTGAGTAGTGTACAAAGATGTCTTTGCCGGATTCGTCAGAGATAAATCCGTAACCCTTCTGGTTGTTAAACCACTTAACTGTACCTTTCATGTATGCTTACCTCCGTAAAAAATTCAGTTGCACACGCAACACAAATAGAATATCATAATAAAAATTGAATGTAAAGAAAATTTAAGGATTTCGGATATGAACAAAAGTAACGATAATAACGATAAAAAGGGCAGTTTGATAATGTACTGGCTGCTTATGCTGACGCTTATTTTTCTGGCCGTCAATATTGTTCTGGTCGTAAGTGTCGTGAGAATATCGAGTGATTTTTCATCTCTTAAAAATACGACCACCATAAAGAACGAAGAGTATGAGATGGAAATAGAAAATCTTCAGCAGAAAGTGGCTCTTTTGGCAGAACATGTATCAATTGAAAATGAAAACAAATCCATAGAAGAAGCCAAGAAAAATCCCATAGGCATTCCCGTCAGCGGTCAGGCTACGATTATTTCCGAGCCTGAAGAAAGTGATGTTACGATTACGGAAGGAAGTGCAGAATCTTCGGCAAACGTCAGTGCATCGGGTGAAGATACCAGTTTTGAAGACAGCCTTATGAATCCTTATACCCTTGAGATTTCTGTATCCAAGGGCGCGAAAATAATAGCTGCGGGAAACGGTGTTGTATCTGAAGTAAAAGAGGACGACATATACGGTTATCTAGTTAAAATTGATCACCAGAACGGATACCAAACGATTTACAGATATGATGAAGAGCCTAAAATAGCCAAGGGCGACGAAGTATTAAAAGGTCAGATGATCTTTGAAGTGACAAAATTAAAAGGTACTCTCGCATATCATATTTTATACGAGAATACCTATATTAATCCTTTTGATATGATAGAAATATCGGGCTAGTTTTCGTCTTTTTTGGGCAGACGCTCAAATATCATGTCATAGCCGTCACAACCGTAATTAAGAGACCGGTTCACTCTGCTTATCGTGGCAGTTGATGCGCCGGTTTTTTCTACGATTTCCATATATGTCTTCTTGTCTCTGAGCATTGTTGCAACTTCAAAACGCTGGGAGAGTGAAAGAAGCTCGTTAATAGTACATAAATCTTCAAAAAATGTATAACATTCTTCCTTTGATTCCAAACAGAGAATTGCTTCGAAAAGCGAATCCATCGCATCGGTTTTTAATTTCGGATTCATAATTTGCACCTCCGGACTTTCACACTTAAAAACTTTAAAACTTTACATTTATAAAGCGTTTTTTAAAGTATATCACAATTATTTTTTTATTTCAATTTAATATTTTATTTATCCTTTGATTACTTTACTTTTAATACTAATATATATATAATTTATTTATATGAGACGAAAAAATATCATTTAATTGTCCATCTAATTTTTTTAAAATTTTAATCGAGAATTTATGGAATCGAACAACAAAAAGGAAGAGAATAATCAAAAATCCTTTGAAGAGGTTTTAAACTCCATTTTAGAGGAAATGGGAAATGTTCTAAATATCAAAAGCGCAGATATTCCGAACATAGATCTTTATATGGATCAGGTACTTTCTTTTCTGGATGAAAAACTGAATTATACCAGAAGAAGTACGGATGACGGTGAAGAGAAGATTTTCACCAAAACCATGATAAACAATTATGCGAAAAATAATCTTCTTCCTTCGCCTGTTAAGAAAAAGTATTCCAAAGAGCATATGATGACCCTTATTTTCATATACTACTTGAAGAATTTCCTTTCGATTAACGATGTTTATACTCTCATTAATCCGATTACGGAGAAGTATTTTTCCGGAGAGGGTTCCATCAAATTTGACGAATTTTACGATTCAATCCTGGATATAGGCGGTGAAAGAATCGAATTGCTGAAAAAAGACATTCAGGATAAATTCGAGGCGTCGAACGCCTGCTTTTCGGAATATGAAGGCGAAGAAGGCGATTACATGAGACTTTTCCTGCTGATTTGTCTTTTAAGCTATGACGTTTTCATCAAAAAGATGCTTATCGAGCAGCTTATAGATGAAGTCAGAATTTCCGAAGAGAACACAAATAACAATACAAAGAAGGCAGACAAAAAAAAGAACAAATAAATTCTTGCAAAAGGGGTTTGGGGAATGAAAAAGGTTATAATTATTGGTGCTGGACCTGCCGGGCTCACGGCGGGCTATGATTTATTATCAAAATCATCGGATTACGAAGTTACCATTGTTGAAGAATCGTCGGTAGTAGGCGGTCTTTGCGCGCGTCTTGAAAGCGAAGAAAACGTTTTGGATGCGGGCGGTCATATGTTTATATCCAAAAATCCTGCAGTTAAGAATTTTTGGACTTCAATTCTTCCCGCTCAGGGAGTTCCTTCCAAAGATGACAAGTTAATAGACAGATATTGTAAAATCCACAACGGCGGACCCGATCCCGACGTTGAAGAGGATGTTATTTTATCGCGTGAAAAATTAACCAGAATTTATAAGGACAACAAATTTTATGAGAGTCCGATTAAGTTCAACAAAGATGCGGTAAAGAATTTCGGTATTGCCACATCCATCAAATCCGGATTTTCACAGATAGGCGGTAATGTTTTCAAGCACAAGGAAACATCGCTTGAAGATTATTATATAAATCGTTTCGGCAAACAGCTTTATCAGATGTTTATCGAGGAATATCTCGAAAAAATCTGGGGCAGGGAACCTTCGAGAATCAATGCCGATTTCGGGCCCGTTTCCGAAAAGAGTCTTATTGCGCCCATTATCAGTGCAGATAAAAATAAAGATTATGAAAAATTACCCGCTCCTTATGCCGCAAGATATTATTATCCCAAGTACGGTGCATATCAGATGTGGGAAACCGTTGCCGACAGATTTATCGAAATGGGCGGCAGCATTCATAAAAACTGTAAGGTTACAGGTGTTACCGTTATGAACGACAAGATTCATTCCGTCAGATGTTGTGCAGACGGCGATGAATTTGTGGTTAACTGCGATTATCTAATTTCGTCCATGCCCGTCAGAGATTTGGTTCTAGGAATGGATAATGCAGATCCCGCGGTAAGTCTTGCGGCAGAAAACCTTTCCTACAGAGGAATGGTCAGCGTATGTGTTGAACTCACCGAAATCAAATGGAAAAACGATACCGAAGATTATAAGACTGTTGACAATGCAATTCCCGATTCGGTGATTTATGTTAGCAATCCTAACGTAAAAGTATCAAGAATCCAGGTTTATAATAACTTTTCGCCTTATATGGTAAGAAATTCCGAGCATTTCTATCTCGGACTTAATTACTATTGCAACGAGGGTGATTATTACTGGTCGATGGGCAATCGTGACTGGAAAAAGACTGTTGTTAACGATCTTCTTAAACTTGGCATTATTGATTCCGAAGATAAAGTTGTCGGTTATAACAAGACAAAGTTCGGAAAGGCTTTCCCGGCATACTATGACGGTTACGATAACTTCGACAAGATTAAAAAGTATCTTAATAAATTTGAAAACCTTTACTGCGTAGGAAGAAACGGTCAGCACAGATTCAGTTCTATCGACGAATCCATGAAGACTTCTTTTGAAGCGGTTAAAAATATTCTCGGATATGTCAAGAGCAAAGACAATATCTGGGATGTAAACGAAAAGTCTGACGGTGATGACGGAAAGGCCTACAATTCGGCGCTCCTTTCCGGAGAAGGCGAATACAGAGGCAATTACGTTCCTCTTCAAAAGAAGATTGACGATAACGGAGAGGAAAAAGAATATGTTCCTCCCAGAAGAATGCGTCGTCCCATGATGACTCCCATAAAGAAGGGCGATCCCAATAAACTCAGCGAGCCGATTATTCTCAATGATTCGGTTGTTATTGCTGCGCGTCCCGAAAAATCAATTCCGATTACTTCATCGGAAGATGAACCCATGGATGTAGCGCTTACAATGGAAGAATTAAACAATATTGATTCGGCTTTCGAAAATAAAGTTGAGCCTGTTCCTTCGATGCCCGTAGCCGTTGAAGAAGTAAACAAGTTTGAAAATACTCAGGCATTTGAAGAAACTATCATAAAAGAGAGTTATGAAAAAGTAAACGATTTTGAAAACGAAAGCATATTCGAAACCGTTGTTCCCGAAGAAACTGTTGAATTCGCAGAGGAAACTCCTGCAGGAAATATTGATGAATTTGCCGCATTTGCTGAAAGTATAGACGGCGAAAGACTTGAAGCGGAACCCGATGACGAAGAGGAAGAGG
>CACWZK010000115.1 GCA_902765365.1 uncultured Lachnospiraceae bacterium | reverse complement strand
ATATTACTGCGATGAATGCGGCGAAATCGTTGTTGCCAAGGAAGCACCCGAAAAGTGTCCGAAGTGCGGATGTACACATCTTACACAGGATCCCGATACACTTGATACCTGGTTCTCATCGGCACTCTGGCCTTTCTCGACACTCGGATGGCCCGAAAAGACAAAGGATCTTGAGTATTTCTATCCTACAGATGTTCTCGTAACAGGTTACGATATTATTTTCTTCTGGGTAATCAGAATGATTTTCTCGGGTTACGAGCAGATGGGAGAGAAGCCTTTCAAGACGGTTCTTTTCCACGGTCTGGTAAGAGACTCGCAGGGTCGTAAGATGAGTAAGTCCCTGGGTAACGGTATTGATCCTTTGGAGATTATCGACCAGTACGGTGCAGATGCGTTAAGACTTACACTTATTACAGGTAACGCACCCGGCAACGATATGCGTTTCTACTATGAGAGAGTAGAAGCCAACAGAAACTTTGCAAATAAGATCTGGAACGCAAGCCGTTTCATTATGATGAATATGGGTGATGAGGAAGTTAAGACTCCCGACGCATCCAAACTCGAACCCGTTGACAAGTGGATTATTTCCAAACTTAACGACGTGGTAAAAGAAGTTACAGACAATATGGAGAACTACGAACTCGGTATCGCTGTTCAGAAAGTCTATGATTTTATCTGGGATGAATTCTGTGACTGGTATATCGAGATGGTTAAGCCCAGACTCTGGAACAAGGATAACGCAGACAGCAGAGAGGCAGCTTTATGGACGCTTAAGACGGTTCTTATCGATGCACTTAAGCTTCTTCATCCGTATATGCCTTTCGTAACGGAAGAAATCTTCTGCAACCTTCAGAGCGAGGAAGAGTCCATAATGGTTTCTTCATGGCCTGTATTTAGAGAAGACAGAGTATTTGCAAAAGAAGAAAACGATATAGAGATCATAAAAGAAGCAGTAAGGGGCATAAGAAACGTTCGTACCGGAATGAATGTTCCTCCTTCAAGAAAAGCTCAGGTTTATGTTGTTTCCGACAACGAGAACATGAGAAAGATCTTCGAAGAGGGCAAGGTATTCTTTGCGCCTCTGGCTTATGCTTCGGAAGTAATCGTACAAAGCGACAAAACCGGCATTTCGGATGATGCGGTTTCGGTAGTTATCGCCAATGCAAATATCTATATTCCTTTTGCGGAGCTTGTTGATATCGAAAAAGAAAGAGAAAGACTTCTTAAGGAAAAAGAAAGACTTGAAGGCGAGTTAAAGAGAGTTAACGGAATGCTTTCCAACGAAAAGTTTATTTCCAAGGCTCCCGAAAGCAAGATTAACGAAGAAAAAGAAAAACTTGCAAAATATACTCAGATGATGGAACAGGTAGAGGAAAGACTTAAGAGCCTTTAAATGTACTATGAACAATATTGAGGATTGCGAAGAATATCTTTTAAATATTCCTAAATTCAAAAAGAAGACCCTTTTATCGGACACGCTTAAGTTTTACGAGCTGTTGGGAAGCCCGGGCAGGGATATTAAAAAAATCCATATAGCCGGCACAAACGGTAAGGGCAGCACCTGTTATTACATTTCAAGAATTCTGGAGGCACACGGTTTTAAGACGGGACTTTTTACATCCCCCCACCTTGTGTCGATGAAGGAAAGATTTGTATTCTGCGGGGAAATGATAACGGACGAAGAGTTTGTGGAGGTTTTTGAAAAGGTAAAGACACGCTGCGAACTCTTCGACGATGAAGAAAAGATAAAAATGCATCCGAGCTTCTTTGAATTTCTTTTCCTTATGTTTATGGAATGGATGGAATCAAAGAAAGCCGATTTGGTAGTTCTTGAAACGGGCCTCGGCGGAATGCTTGATGCCACGAATATCTTTGCGAATCCTTCGGTTACGGTCATAACTTCGGTAGGCATGGACCATACAAAAGAGCTCGGCAGTACCATTGAAAGCATTGCCTCACAGAAAGCCGGAATCATCAAGGAAAACGTGCCTCTGGTTGTCTGGGACAACGGGGATGCGGTGAATTCGGTCATAAAAGAAAAAGCCGAAGAGAAGCATGCAGATGTGTTTATGCTCAAGGAAGAAGACATAGGAAATTTTGTATGCGACGAAAAACACATTGCTTTTTCTTTAAATACTCGGTATGATGAATTAAAGCTTGTACGCAATTTGTCCGTAAACTTGCCTACCCCCGCGCTTTATCAGAGGATAAATGCATCCCTCGCCGTTATGGCAGCAGCATTGTTCCTTAAAAGCGATTTTGACAAGGATAAGACCTGTGAGGTTTTGTCTCGCGGATATTTCCACGGAAGATTCGAAGAAATTGCAAGAGGCTTTTTTGTGGACGGTGCGCATAACGAGGATGCAATGCACAAACTCCTTGAGTCGGTTAAAACACTCAAAGGGAAAAAGGTAATCATCTTTGGTGCGTGCAAAGACAAAGATTACGAAAAAATGCTTCATCTGATAGATGAATCCGGCAGTTTTGATACCGTCATTTTAACGAATATAGATTCGGCGAGAGCTGTGGACTCAAAGACCATGCTTGAGTGCACCAAAGATTTTAAGTCCGAAGTGATTACAACGGATTCGTTAAGAGAAGCGATAGATATTTCCAAGACCTTTGATTCGGCGGTATATATTGCGGGATCGCTTTACCTGGTAGGAGAGGCGGTTTCCATATTTAAAAACAAACAGTAACTGTGTTCTGATTTTTTTAGGAGAACGGATATGATAGATTTTGAAAACGAACTTAAAAAATTTCATCCCTCACCTGAAGTGGGTGACGTTGAAGACGTGGTTAACAATCACGACTTGACAGACATGGTTGATTTTATTGTAAGAACAGTATCGGATGCGGAAGAATAGAGGCAGAAGTTAAATGTTATTTTGTTACCACTGCGGAATGGCTTTGTCCGAAAAATCATACTGTACTTCATGCGGTGCGAGCGTGGGACGTTACAAGAAGATTCTTTATATGTCCAACAACTACTATAACCGCGGACTTGCAAAGGCTCAGATCAGAGATCTGACCGGTGCAGCAGAAGATTTGCGTCAAAGTCTTAAATTGTATAAAAGAAACACTCAGGCCAGAAACCTCCTCGGACTGGTCTATTTTGAGATGGGCGAAACCATCAATGCTATGGCAGAGTGGATTCTTTCGCAGCATTTCCAGCCGGATAAAAATATCGCTACGGATTATATCGAAACATTAAAGACCAATGTGGTTCTGCTTGATACCATCAATTCTTCGATTAAGAAGTACAATCAGGCTCTGAATCTGTGCAAACAGGGCAATCTGGACGTAGCTAAGATAACTCTTAAAAGAGTGGTTTCGAACAACCCCAGACTTATCAGTGCACATCTTCTTTTAGCACTTGTTTTAATGAATGAAGAAGACTATGCCGGCGCCAAAAAGGAATTAATCCTTGTCAGACGAATTGACAGGGGTAATATTACCGCGGCTTTATATATTCGAATGGTCGATGAGAATCTGAATACGGATTCGAAGAAAAAGAACAACAAAAAAGAAAATGCCGTTACCATTCAAAGCGGAAACGACATCATTATTCAGCCGAATACCAGAAAAGAAAATACATTCTTTAATATATTCCTAAATGTTTTCATAGGCCTCGTAATAGGTCTTTTAGTCGGATGGTTTGTACTCGGCCCCATCAGGGTTAAACTTCAAAAGACCGACGAAAACAAAGAACTTAACCGTGCTTACGAAGAGATTAATTTAAAGAATACCAAGATAGACGAACTTAATCAGAGCAATCAGAATCTTACCTCGAGATATGAAGCATTAAAGGATCAGGTTAACGCATACGAAGGCGCAAACGGTGCTTTTGAAGGCTACAAGTACCTGATGCTGGCTGTGAAGGAATATTCGAAGGGCGAAGCCGCAGACAAGAATGTTATCGCACAGTATCTTGAAAAGATAGACGATAACGGATCCGAAAAACTAAAAGAAACCGAGTTTACCGATGTATACAATACGCTCAAGGAATTCATCGGTGAAAGTGTAGCGGATACCTACTACGAAAACGGATATAATGCCTTCAGACAGGAAGACTATGTAACAGCACTTGAAAACTTCAAGAAAGCGGTTGAATACAATTCGGAGAACGTCGAAGCACATTACTATCTGGCATGTACATATCTCGCAAATAAGGACTATGACAATGCCAAATATTACTTCAATGTCGTAATCAATTTAGCCCCTGATACGGAGCTCGGAAACAAGGCGCAGAATTATATCGCAGAAATTGATGCAAACTAGATTTTTTTGTTGACATTATAAAGACTGTTGGTATATAATATCAAACGTCACTGAAAAGATGCAAGTGTTCGTAGCTCAGCTGGATAGAGCAACGGCCTTCTAAGCCGTGGGTCGGGGGTTCGAATCCCTTCGAGCACGTTTCGTCAAAGCGGACGAGTCAAAACATGGTGGGTATGGCGCAGTTGGCTAGCGCGCCAGATTGTGGCTCTGGAGGCCGTGGGTTCGAGTCCCATTACCCACCTTATACTGGGCTATCGCCAAGCGGTAAGGCACAGGACTTTGACTCCTGCATTCGCTGGTTCGAATCCAGCTAGTCCAGCTTTACAATTAATTTAATATGGGCCATTAGCTCAGGTGGTAGAGCACTTGACTTTTAATCAAGTTGTCCGGGGTTCGAGTCCCCGATGGCTCAGTTAAGAAGATTCGTATCTACGAATGCAGATACGGATTTTTCTTTTATGCTGAGGAGTTTTGATTACGGTTCGGGGATAATATGGAAAACGTAAAAGAAAACAAAATGGGCGTCATGCCCATGAACAAGCTTTTAATCAATATGTCGCTTCCGATGATGGCATCGATGCTTGTGCAGGCTTTGTACAATATCGTGGATTCCATCTATGTTTCACGTATTCATCAGGATGCGCTTACGGCTCTTAATCTCTGTTTCCCCATTCAGATGCTTGTAATGTCTTTCGGAATGGGTATGGCTACCG
This sequence comes from uncultured Lachnospiraceae bacterium, assembly GCA_902765365.1. Taxonomy (GTDB): domain Bacteria; phylum Bacillota; class Clostridia; order Lachnospirales; family Lachnospiraceae; genus UBA3766. The sequence goes on along the minus strand of CACWZK010000115.1, from coordinate 274 downwards.
GTGTGAATGCACTTGTATCCAGAGCACTCGGAGAGAAGGACAACGAACGCGCCGACAAGGTAGCGATGAACGGTGTATTTCTTTCGATAGCAAGTGCCGTTATTTTCTTTTTGTTCGGCCTTTTCCTCGTAAAGCCTTATTTTGCGATTCAGAACACCAACACTCAGCAGATAAAAGATTTCGGTATTCAGTATCTTACAATTAATTTAATATGGGCCATTAGCTCAGGTGGTAGAGCACTTGACTTTTAATCAAGTTGTCCGGGGTTCGAGTC
>CACWZK010000114.1 GCA_902765365.1 uncultured Lachnospiraceae bacterium | reverse complement strand
CGGCGGAGACACCGACACCCTCGCTGCCATCGCAGGCGCCATGGCTGACGCAATGTACGGCGTTCCCGAGGACATTGTGGCCGAAGGCCGCGCCCGCCTGCCAAAGGACCTTCGCAGCGTGGTGGAGAAGTTCGAAGACTTCACAAATGAAAACTTACAGCCTGTGCTCACGTATGTTGAACCCGCTGAATATTTTCCCAAAGAAATAAGGGAGAAGTATTTTAAATAAGACCGAGGGGAGCAATCCCCCGGTTTTTCTTTTATGAGATTGGAAATAATGATATACTATGAACATGATGAGATTAGACAAATTCCTATCCAATATGAATATCGCTTCCAGGAGCCAGGTGAAGGGTATTCTGAAAGCCGGAAGAGTGCGCGTCAACTCGAACGTTGAGACGAAAGGCGATGCGAAAATCGATCCCGAAGTTGACTGCATCGAATTTGACGGCGTGCGGGTCTTTTATGAGCTGTACAGGTATTTTATGCTTTACAAGCCGCAGGGGTGCGTGAGCGCGACGAAAGACCGCCTAAGCGACACCGTGCTTGATATCTTAAAAGACGAAAACACCGACGGTCTCTTCCCGGTTGGCCGCCTTGACAAAGATACCGAGGGGCTTCTAATCATCACTAACGACGGCAAACTGGCGCACGAACTTTTATCGCCCGCGAAGCACGTGGATAAAAAATATCTTGTTCACCTGGACAAGCTCATCGACGATGCGGCAATCGCGCAAATCGAAGCCGGCATCGACATCGGTGACGACAAGCCCTGCCTTCCCTGTGAGATAGATAAAATTGAGGACGACAAAGTCTTCATCACCATCCGCGAAGGCCGTTTCCATCAGGTAAAAAGGATGTTCGCAGCAGTCGGCATTACGGTCACGTTTCTTAAAAGAATCTCCATGGGCGCAGTCACATTGGATGAGAATTTACAACCGGGCGAATACAGACGCATGACAGACGAGGAAGTTAAGAGCCTCACGAATAAAGGGGAATAGCAATGATTAAAAAATTAAAAGGCGGAAATGATTTATACGTTACGGACGACGAGAAATACCTCGTCTGCTCCAACACGAGAAATTCGGTCTATGTGCATGATTTAAACACATTCAAAACCGTTTTCCAGACCAAAACCGTGAGCAATGTCGCATACTATGCGATTTCGCCCGACGGCAAAACTCTCGCGGCCAAAAATACGAGCGGCGAGATTGCGTTAATCAACATGGAAACCGGCGAAGAAATCCTTCGCAACAAAATGAAGAAGAGCGAAGGCTATCCTCTGACATTTACGCGTGACGGCAAGTATGTTCTGGATTTTGACTGGGACGGTCGAACCATGCTTTTAGGCTTCGATAACACATGCAAAGTCCTGGACGATACCCTCAGAGAAGAAATGGGCGAAAGCGTTGGTTACCTGCAGTATGACCGCTTCGAAAACACTGTTTACAAGCTCGTAGTAGGCGGATATGTCAGCCTCGACACGGCTTATATTTCGCCCGCGGTCAAAAACATCAGATATAAAAAACTCTGCACCCTGATTGACAGATTTCCCGACAGGGTCGTAGGGCTTTCAATCTGCCGCGAAAAGATTTATTACTTCACGCATGAGCGCGATTTTATGGTCGTTTGCGACAAGGAATTCAAGGAACTTGAGCGAATTCCGCTGCCGCCCGTTGTGAAAGACAGACAGAATTATTTCCAGAGAGCATGGGTTTCGCCCGAAGAGAAATATGTCTGCTTCAAAATGGTCGAGCCGTACACACTTATATACGATCTTAAAACCATGGAGCTCGTAAAAGCATTAAAGTACGATTTTGTCTGTGATTTTACGATGATTGAGAATGACACCCGTTTCATTCTCGGTACCTGGGAAGGGGCTTACGTGGGCAGCATAGAGGATTTGAAAAAATAAGAGCGACGAAAAATGCACCAAATCGCAATGAATTGTAATGGACATCGAATTGACTTAAATACATTTAATTTATATAATTATATACAAATAAGGGCAAACTTTCCGAAAGGGAAGGACGCAAAGTTGTAAGCCTTAAGAGCATTTAAGGTGGTTTAACTGCAATCAGATGAGTAGGACTTGTTTGGTTGCTTTTTTGTTTTAGAAAGTCATTGAAGGGTTTGCGTCGTATAAGAAATTTTGGAGGATAATTGGATGAAAAAGAGGATTAAAAAAGCGTTTGCATATGTATTAAGCTCGACTCTGATATTGGGCTTGTTTACATTTGTTGTTCCGCAGACTGCCATAACCGCTAAGGCAGCGATGGTAAAGGACGGGAATAATACTTATCTTGGCTTGAGCAAATGGATAGAACTTAATTCAACATCAGATAAAGTATATTTTGACGGAAATGGTGATAAGTGGGATGTTATAGGCTATAACGGGACCGGAGCTGCTTCTACAGCACAAACATCAACTACTGAAGGCGATATTACTCTTCTGCTTTCAGGAAGCACGGGCAAAATAAAATTTGATGACACAACCAATGTATATGCAGACAGTTTGCTAAAAACTGAAATTGAAAAAGGTGTCACGAGACTTACAGAATTAGAAAAAAAAGCTGTAAAAAAGAAAACTCTTGTTACGGGAACATATTCTTCGGGCGAACCCTACTGTGACGGTGTTTCTGATACACAGGTAAATGATGCTTATATGTGGCCATTATCAACGAATGAAGCCGTTGATGCATTTAATACTCGCGGATACTCGGCCTTGTATAATGACGACCATAGTGGTTATGAGTACTGGTGGCTTCGTTCACCCGGAGAGGCTGACAACAAAGTTGCTTATGTTGATGTTAAAAAATATACGATAAAATATAGTGGCGAAGATGTAAGTAATGTTTATGCTGTACGTCCTGCATTGAATATAAAGCTTTCTTCTATTCTTTTCATATCCCGAATTCCGGGAAATGTGAATGATCCTGAGTATAATTACAAGTTTACGCTTATAGATGATGATAATTTATCCGCGGCTATTAATACCGAGGACGATTTTACAAGAAGTGGCCCGATTATATCTGTTCCGTATACTGTATCAGCCGGAACTGACAGGGTTTCAATTTTAATAACTGATAAGGATTATACGGAGGAAGATGCGAAAATAAAATATTATGGAGCATTGAAGGTTTACGGATCTGTAGGAACTTCCGGAAGGGGAAAATTTACTCTACCGGGTTCATTTAACAGTTCAACGGATAAAATATACATAATAGCCGAAAAGGTTAATGACGACAATATGACGGATTACGCTTGTACTCCTGTTCCTTTTGATGCTTCATATATTCCGAATAATAATTATCATACATATAAAGAATTTAGACCATATCCTTACTACATGATGTCACTAATGGACTTTATTAATAGGCAATATGATTCCGGTTCATCACCGGAAAGACCAAACTATGTTGCGATTGGAAATGATATAGATGTTGATTGTTGCCGGGAAATAGAGAATGCCTATGTCGATTGGAATCTGAATGGATGCAAATTTATAGAATATGAAAGAGGTGAGATGTGCAATTTATGGATTAAGGGGGACAGTGTTTTTAAATTAATAAACTGTTCGATGTCAGGGGAAAAAGGAGGTATTTTTAAACAAACTCCGGGAGTATTAACAGTAAAAGATAATGCAACTCTAATCCTTGAGGATGTAAATATCACCGAAAGCCAGTATAACGGAATTGCTTTGTTCGATAATGCCAAATTAATTATCCGTGACGGAACTGTTATTGAAAACTGCGACGATTTTTGTATTTACGCCGAAGGTAATGCTTCCGTTATTATGGAAGGCGGAACTATATCATTTGACGAAAAAAATGGCGGTGTGTATTTAAAGGATAATGCCACATTTACAATGAAGGACGGGGCTTTAAAATGCATTAAATCCTATAACGATAAAAAAGGAGTGCTCCTAAAAGACAACTCTTTATTTAAGTATTACAAAGGAACATTAGACACTGTCTATTATAATTCTGAACCGGATTATACAGTAGTAACTTATATGCCCAATTATCCCGGAGACACCGCGGTATATAAAAAGGCCATAAAAAAATCCGGAGAAAAACTTAATCCGAAATTCTTTGAAAGACCGGGCTTCGCTGTCGGAAGCTGGAATACACAGCCTGACGGACAAGGAACATCGTATGCTTATGATGCTGAAGTATCCTTTGATTCGGAAACAACGCTCTATGCAATGTGGACGGATGTTTTTGATATAAATTATTACACTGATGGTGGGGCATTTATTTCAAGTTATCCGACGAATTATTCTTTAGGAAACACTATTTCCTTACCAACGGAAAATGATATTAAAAAAGATGGTTACACATTTGACGGATGGTATGACAATAAAGACTTTAACGGATCGAAAATTACATCCATTTCTGATACCGAATACGGTCATAAATATGTTTACTTAAAGTGGACTGCAAATCAGTATACCGTAGATCTCGTTCCTAACGGCGGAACGATTAATTCAAACAATGTTGACAGTTATATCAGTGGAACCGGAGCAACTCTTCCCGATGCAAATGATATGTCTATGGTAGGATATACATTTGACGGATGGTATGATAATGAAAAATTAAGCGGTAATTCTGTTACAGAAATTACTGCAACCGATTTCGGAGACAAGACTTATTATGCAAAATGGTCACCGATCAGTTATACAGTTGTATTTGATGCAAACGACGGAAGCGGAACTACTGCCAGTCAGTCAAAAACATATGATGACGGAGCACAGCTTAATTCCAATTCCTTTGCTTTTGAAGGCCATACATTTGCCGGTTGGAATACAAGTGCGGATGGAACAGGCATAGCATATACCGAAAATGCTACAGCAAACTTATCTGCTGCAGAAGGAGATACAGTTACGCTTTATGCACAGTGGACGACTAATGAGTATGTAATCACATGGGCTAACGAAGACGGAACTGTTCTTGAAACCGATACTGATGCAGAATATGGTTCAACACCCGTATTTAACGGAGAAGATCCGAAAAAAGCGGCTACGGCACAGTATACATATAAATTTGACGGATGGACACCTGATGTTACTACAGTTACCGGCTCGGCTACATATACCGCTAAATTCACATCCATCGTGAACAACTTTACAATCACATTTGATGCCAACGGCGGTACAGTTAATCCTTCATCCGACATTACAAATGATGAGTTCAAATTAAACATGCTTCCTACACCTAATTATGAAGGACATGAATTTTTAGGATGGTTCACATCGGCAAAAGGCGGTAAAGAGATAACCATTGATACCGAATTTTCATCTGATCAGACGATATATGCTCACTACAATAATCCTGAGGAACC
>CACWZK010000113.1 GCA_902765365.1 uncultured Lachnospiraceae bacterium | reverse complement strand
GCATGCTTATCCCTGATTTGATCTTTTAGAGTGTTCAAGTATTCTTCTTTAGTCATAGTAATTCCTCCGTCAGATGCTAAAAGAAAGTACCTTCAAAACTGCTGTGTTATAAGTATTCCATTCTTCCAGTTTTTTCTGAAGATATTTTTTGCCTTCTTTGGTAATGGAATAATATTTTCTGATTTTTCCGAATCCTTCTTTTTCATATGAAGTAAGATAATTTTTGGCTTCAAAAGAATGAAGGAGAGGGTATAGGGTACCTGCCTTCAACTCGAAAACATTTTGAGAACGCTCTCTTAAGGTCTCTATCATTTCGTAACCGTACATGTCTTTTTCTGATAAAAGTTTTAAGAGCATTGTTCCCATACTTCCGGATAAAAGAGTTTTATCAATTTCGCTCATAGCTTTACCTCCTAATACAATGATATATAGAATATCTACAATATCGACTATCAATATAGTATATCGATATTCGATACTAGTCAAGCGTTATTTTGTTTTTGCCGGAAACGCTGATATATTTTTTAGAATTTTTCTGTTGACAAATCTGGTCTATTGCGATAAACTAAAATTGGTTTACAGGAATAGACCAAAGGAGAAATTAAAATGACAGATATGGAACTTGGAGTAGTACAGGAACGTTTTGCTGATCTGGTATGGGCTAATGAACCCGTAGCAAGCGGCGAACTGGTTAAGATTTGTGAGAAAGAACTGGAGTGGAAAAAGTCCACTACATATACCGTGCTTCGTAAGCTTTGCGAAAAAGGTTTGTTTCAGAATGAAGACGGAATAGTTACTTCGCTTATTTCAAAGGAAGAATTTTATTCTGCCAAGAGTAAGCAGATAGTAGAAGATTCATATTCAGGATCTTTGCCTGCATTTGTTGCTGCTTTTATTTCAAATAAAAAACTGACGGCAAAAGAAGCGGATGAAATTCAAAAGATGATTGATGAATTCAAGAAGAATTAATGAGATTTCTTAAGATGTGTTTTTAGGCTTGAGTTAAAAGAAGGGAAGAAAAATGAGTACGATATTTCTTAAGATTTTGAATATAAGTTTTACTGCAGGATGGTTAATCCTCGCGGTAGTTGCATTAAGACTGTTGCTTAGCAAAGCACCCAAATGGATTGCGTGTCTTTTATGGGGATTAGTTGCCTTAAGGCTTTTAATTCCGTTTTCAATAGAGAGTGCGATGAGTCTGATTCCAAGCAGTGAAGTGGTATCACAAAGCATCGTTTCAAATCAGTCACCGGCTATTAACACAGGATTTACGATTGTTAACGAGGCTGTAAATCCTATCATTACAGAGACTTTCGCACCGCAGCCCGAAGCTGGTGTTAATCCGATGCAAATAATCGTATCGATTGCTACTGTTATCTGGATCGTCGGAATGGTTGCAATGTTCATATATGCGGTTGTAAGCTACATAAAAATAAAAAAGCGGGTTAGTACAGCGACTCCTGTCAGCGTAAGGACCAGGGAAGTCCGTCGTCGCATAATGGTATGTGACGATATAAAATCACCGTTTATCCTCGGTATATTTAAACCAGTGATTTATATTCCTTCGAACCTTGACTGGGATACGATTGAATATGTTTGTGCACATGAAAATGCGCATATCAAAAGACATGATAACCTGTGGAAACCTTTAGGATTCATTCTTTTATCAATTTACTGGTTTAATCCGCTCTGCTGGCTTGCATATGTTCTTCTTAGCAAAGACATCGAGGCGGCATGTGACGAAAAGGTAATTAAAGATAAAGACAAAAACTATCTCGCATTATATTCACAAGCGCTCCTTGACTGCGCCGTTCAAAGACGAAGGATTTCAGCTTGTCCCCTTGCCTTCGGAGAGAACAATGTCAAGGGCAGAGTAAAAGGAGTTCTTAATTACAAGAAACCTGCATTCTGGATTATTATAATCGCGCTTGTTGCGATAGTTGTAGTAGCGGTTTGTTTCCTTACAAATCCTCCGGGCAAAAAACTAAAAAAGAACCCTCCGGAAGTGTATTTTGGATTTGACAATGATGAGATGCTTACTGCAGATTGTGTAGGATTTGCAGATCCCGAAATAGTAAAAAACGCAACGGTAGTTTATTCAGATACCCCCGGGATAAAAAAGTCAAACGAAGAATTGGAGCAAATAGTAGTTACTTTACATGGAGATGATAGTCAAAACCTTCTTTATTTAGGCTATTCGGACAAGCCGACCAATGTTAAAGTGGAATATTATGATGAATTAAACTTTAAGGGCGGTCCATTTGACGTAGCTGATTATGATATGAAAACGAACACATTGGCTGTTTCCCCAGATTCGAACTATACCTATATTGTTACTGCAGAGTGGGGCAAGACAGGAATAGGATATTATTTGTTTAGGATAGCGAGAGATGGAATAGAAGAACCCGGAGATATTAAAGAGGAGGATATCCAGACAACACATTTCTCGGTTGAAATACCCCCGTCGGCCATGGATTCGGATGGGGAAATAGAGTTAGACTTTCCGGCATTAGTAGAATTTGAATGTGTTGACGGACAGTATGTTGTAGAAGGAGATCAGACCTACAAATACAAATTGACACTGGTAGGTAAGGATCCCGGCGCAGCCTGTATAGGAAAGTTTGTCGTTCTTACAAACAACCCTGATATTGCATACGAAACAGTATCAAGGAGCCTCTTTAGCAGTAATTCGGATGACTGGCTTACAGATACAGCCATTGTCAGCATGGAAGTGATTACAGAAGAATTTGAAGGCTTCTCTGTATGGCCGACAACGAGTACCGTAATATCCAGGGATTATGATGAAAACGATCATCCGGAAACAGACATACCTGGAGAAACAGGCGATCCTGTATATGCGATTGCAGATGGTACGGTGTTCTATACAGGCTTTGACCAGAAAAAAGGAAATACGATAAAACTTCTTTCATCCAATGCAGTAATAGAATACACACATTTGAACAGTATCTCGGTTGAAGAAGGTGTTGAGGTTAAAGCCGGAGACACCATTGGAGAATTGGGTAATACCGGATTATCGACGGGCCCGCATCTTGGTTTGGCACTCACTGTTAACGGCCTTTCGAAAGATATGAAGGATTATTATAAAAACTAAATAATAGTTTTTAAAGTGGCGGAGCAATCCGCCATTTTTTATGCCCCCAAGCCCCCAAGCCCCTCAAAGCCCTCAAATATCAAACTTCTTCTTGGACTAGCAATTTCTTTTGATATACATTTATCACAAATTAAAATAAATTTATCGAAATTCAATAAAAATATATTGACAAAACAAAATTATGGGAGTATATTACGTATGAAAACAGTAATAAGGCCTTAAAAAAAACTGTTTAAACTACAAAGCGGAGGTGCTTCATGAAGCAAAAAGAACTGGCATTTTGGTTGAAATTTATAATTATCGGAACCGCAATTTGCGGCGGAATTGTTTACGCAGGAATTATCCCTCATTTTATGAGATATCTTGTGGAACAGAATTCAATCCTTGAGAAGAATGTATTGCCCTGGTTAATAACCATATGGGTATCGGCGATCCCCTGTTACATCGTACTTTTGCTCGGATGGTTAATCTCAAGCAATATCGGCAGAGACAATTCTTTTTCGATAGCCAATGCCAGACATCTTAAATGGGTTTCTTACCTTGCGGTTATAGATGTGGTTTATTACTTCGCCGTTAACGGAATTTTTCTTTTAATCGATATGTCCCATCCTTTCGTAATGGGCGTAGCGTTAATCATATGTTTTGTTGGTACTGCATTTTCGGTTTGTTCCGCAGCTCTTTCTCATCTGGTCGAAAAGGCTTCGAAGATAAAAGAAGAGAATGACCTTACTATTTGACGGGAGATGTGAATATGGGAAGAAATAAAAACGATCTTGATAATATCGAAGAAGTTGAAGTTAACGGCCGTCTGGTCTTTAACATCGATGTTATGCTTGCCAAAAGAAAGATGAGCGTCGGAGAACTTGCAGCGAAAGTGGGTATAACCCAGGCCAACATGTCGATCTTAAAAACCGGCAAAGCCAAGGCCATTAAAGTTAACACCATAATTAAAATGTGTGAAATTCTTGACTGTCAGCCCGGTGATTTATTCGAATATGTCAAGGAGTAGCATAATGGAAAACGAGAATTTTAATGACAATCATATTGAAGAGCCTGTTGCCAAAGTTGCGGCAGAACCCATAAAAGAAACAATAATCGAAACGCGTGATGTAATTAATGAGGGCTTTCTTCAAAAAGCGAAAGATTTAATCGACAACAAAAACGAATATATAAAAAGAATCATTCTTTGCGCAATATATGCAGTCTTTTATACTTTCTGTCTTTACAAGAATTCAAACGGCATTACGTTTCCGCTTTTCGCAATAGCGACAATAGTTGTTTACTGCCTGTTCCTGAAAGCGGTCGGAGAGAAGATAAAAACATTTTCATACGTGCTGATGGGAATGATAACGCTTCTTTCCATAAACGTCTGTACGACTACGAGTACACCGCTTCTGGTGTTTGACAAAATCTTTATGTGCGGCCTTTTCTTTGTACTCTTTTTATACAACCTTTACGATGAAAAGACCTGGGATGCGACAAGATATTTTCTGGCTGTTAATTCGGTTATATTTTCTTCGATCGCATATGTGCTGGATCCGATTCTCGATTTGGTTCGTATATCAAAAGAAAGAGGCGAAAAAGAAGAGAAAATCAGAAAAAAGAACACTACAATCCTCTATGTTCTTTTGGGACTTGCAATATCCGTTCCGCTTTTATGCGTGATACTTCCGCTTCTTTTATCATCGGATATAGTATTCTTTGAGGCATTCAGAAAAATCTTTTCTTTTAGGATTGATAAAGATTTTATATTGATGGCGTTGCTTACGATATTAATTTTCTTCGCCGGATATGCTCTTATTAAGAGACTCTGCGCAAGACAGGGCTGGCTTGAAAATCCGGTTAAGGATAAGCGTAACAGCAATCCCGTGGTTTCGATTACGATAAGCGCCGTACTGCTGGTATTCTATGCACTGTATTCGGGCATCCAGATAATATATCTTTTCCTGGGCTTCGGAACACTGCCCAAAGGATATACATATGCGGATTACGCACATGAAGGATTCTTCCAGCTCGTGTTTGTCTGCCTGATAAACCTTGTGCTTGTACTTATCTGCAGAAAGTTTTCAAAAGACAACAAAGTGCTCAAGTTAATGCTTACATTCATCTGCTCATGCACATACATAATGCTTTTCTCGAGTGCGTACAGAATGATCCTTTACATCGGTGCATACGGACTTACATTCTTAAGAGTATACGTACTCTGGGCACTTTTGGTAATATTCCTCGCAATTACCGGCGCTGTAATTCTTATCTTCCAGGAGAAGATGCCCTTCGTAAAATATTCAATGGTTGTAATTGCAGCAACATGGATTGTATTCAGTATGAGCCATCCCGATACTTACATCGCCGAATATAATCTCAGCATGCAGACCGGAGAACGTTATGTCTTAGAAGCTTTGTCGGAAGATGCGATTCCAGTAATAATGAATTATGAGACCGAACTCTATTCATCGGAACACACCGTAG
>CACWZK010000112.1 GCA_902765365.1 uncultured Lachnospiraceae bacterium | reverse complement strand
GAGCACATTGCATTTGCCAAGGCTATCGGAAGTGTAATCATGAGCTTGTATTTGCCGGAATAAACGCCCCAGTAAAATGATTTTAAATCACTCTCGCCGATTTTAATCATATGATGGTTAAATACGGACTGATCGACTACACCGCAAATATTGTACATAACCGAGCAGAGAATCATCGGAATGGCTGTTCTTAAAATAAGAATCAGCACATCCAGGAATGTATCCCTGTTCTTTGAAGTATCGGCTATAACTCTTCTTTCTATGGCATTCTTGTTATGCATGTAAAAATATATCATAAGAAGAAGGCCCGCGAGTGCTCCGACACCGCAGCCGATCGTAGCTCCGGCTGCACCCAGAGCGGAAGCATAATTCTCATTCATCATGAGATTGCCGTATTTGGTACCGACACCGAAAAGTAATTTAGCAGCCGACAAAGAAACTATAACAAGAATAATCTGTTCAAGAACCTGCGAAAATGCAGTAAAATGCATGATTCCGAGGCCCTGGAAATATCCTCTGAAAACAGCCATTAAAGCCACAACAAAAATGGTGGGAGCAAGAACTCTCATCGTCATGGTACTCATGGCTTCGCCCATTATGGTTGTGGAAAAGAAATCCGCAAATATAAATACAGTTAAACTGAAGAAGCCGCCGGAAATAACTGCAAAAAGCAATGCCCCTTCAAATACTTTCTGCATTTTCTTATACTGTCCCCTGCTCTGTCTTTGAGCAATCAGTTTGCTGACCGCCGCGGGAAGAGAATATGAAGAAAGAATAAGTATTATCGAATAAAATTCGTAAGCGGCCGCATAATAACCGTTTCCGATATCTCCGATAATATTCGTCAAAGGCACTCTTCTGGCAATACCGATGATTCTGCAGAGAATTCCGGCTATCGCCAGGATAGAACCCTGAACAACTATTCCTTTGGCAATTTTCTTTTTGTCTGACATTTATTTTCCCTTGCCCTTATTTATGATAAGGCTCGTTATTAATTATTTTAAAACCTCTGTAAATCTGTTCGAGCAGAATTACTCTCATCAGCTGATGGGGAAATGTCATATCGGAAAAAGACAGTTTTTCGTTTGAAATCTTTTTAACCGAATCAGAAAGTCCCAAAGAGCCTCCGATGATAAAGCAGATATTGCTGCACCCCTTTATGCAGAGATTTTCGATATTCTTCGAAAAAGAAAGAGAATCATATTTCTTTCCTTCTATTTCAAGTGTAATTACATAGGCGGACGAAGGTATTTTCTTAAGAATTCTCTCTCCTTCTTTTTCTTTTATGAGATTTTCGGAAGCCTCGCTTAAATTCTGTCCGGCTTCCTCGTCATCTACTTCGATTATGTTTAATTTACAAAATTTTGAAAGCCGTTTTGAATACTCCGAAACGGCTTCCTTAAAAAATTTTTCTTTAATTTTACCGACACAGATTACGGTTACATTCATTCAAAGATATCTCCGTAATATTTGTCAATCATAAGATCCGCAAGGCTTTCGCTTACAGAAGGAAAATTCTGTGATATAAGATACTTAATCTTGGCATTTCTCTTAAAGAAATTGGTCTGTTCGTCATCTGTTATCTCAAGGTCTGAATCAATGAAGCTCATGGTTATTGTCTTTTTAAACCATTCCTCAAATTCTTCGTTTTCCTTGTTCTCGTCTACGGATTTGACTTTATAATCCTTATATCTTGTCAGCGAATGAATACCGAAGTATATAAACATCGCAAAGAAAAGGAACATGATCACATCAATAATGATGGATACGAGACCGTGAACCTTTAAAGGCAGAACACCTGCTAATAAAAGAGCTATAAATATACAACCCAGCGCTCCCATTACAATGAGCATTATACCGGTTGATAAATACTCGCCTGCCTTGTCTTTTTTGGACACATATTCCGCTTCCTGCTTTTCAGCCATTTCACGTTTAATGAGTTCCTGTCTTATTTTTTCGATTTCTTCGGGAGAAGGTTCTTTTGATACTCTTGACACAAAAGCCTGATTTTCAATATCCTCATTCGATTCGCCTTCGACATTGATTTTAGTCTCGGCAGATCCGAAATCATCTTCTTCGGTTAATCTTGCGTAATCGTCAAAGCTCATAAAAAGAGCTTCATTCGGATTATCGCTTTTAACCTCTTCGTGCTTTTTCTTATCCAAAGATTCGACGAGCGGAACTTTACAGTCCGCACACATTACAAATCCTTCTCTGTATTCTGCTTTGCATTTAGGACAAAAAGGCATTTTTAGTTTCCTTTCCCTGAAAGATATTCATCAATTCCCTTAGCCGCACATCTTCCCGCACCCATGGCGAGGATTACTGTTGCAGCGCCTGTAACGGCATCGCCGCCCGCGAAAACGCCTTCTTTGGAAGTTTCACCGTTTTCTTCTTTGACAACGATACATTTTCTTCTGTTGATTTCAAGTCCCTTGGTTGTGGATGAAATAAGGGGATTGGGTGATGTGCCGAGTGACATGATTACGGCATCACACTCAATTTCAAATTCGGAACCGGGGATTTCGACAGGACTTCTTCTGCCGCTTTCGTCAGGCTCGCCAAGTTCCATTTTGATACATTTAATACCCGAAACCCAACCGTTTTCATCAGAAAGAATTTCAACAGGATTTGTAAGAAGGTTAAATATAATTCCTTCTTCTTTTGCATGATGAACTTCTTCGACTCTGGCAGGGAGTTCTTCCTCGCTTCTTCTGTAAACGATATGTACTTCACTTCCAAGTCTTAAAGCTGTTCTTGCAGCATCCATCGCAACGTTACCGCCGCCTACAACTACTACTTTCTTACCTACCATGATAGGTGTTTCGGAATCTCTGAACGCCTTCATGAGGTTTGAACGGGTAAGATATTCGTTAGCCGAGAATACGCCGTTTGCATTTTCACCGGGAATTCCCATAAACTTGGGAAGGCCTGCACCTGAACCGATAAATACTGCTTCAAATCCGTACTTGTCAATAAGTTCGTCAATCGTAAAAGATTTGCCGATAATTGTATTTTTTTCGAATTTAACGCCAAGTGCCTTAACGTTTTCGATTTCTTTTTTAACAACTTTTTCCTTGGGAAGTCTGAATTCGGGAATACCGTATACAAGTACTCCACCGAGTTCATGCAATGCTTCGAAAACAGTTACGTCATAACCGAGTTTTGCAAGGTCACCCGCACAGGATAAGCCAGAAGGGCCTGACCCGATTACTGCGACTTTTTTATTCTTCTTTTCGGCATTAACAGTGGGCTTAACACCATTTTCAAAAGCCCAGTCCGCAACGAAACGTTCAAGTTTGCCGATAGAAACAGCCTCGCCCTTGATGCCTCTTATGCACTTTCCTTCACACTGGCTTTCCTGAGGACATACACGTCCGCAGACAGCTGGAAGAGATGATGATTTCGAAATAACATCATAAGCTTCTTTGAAATTGCCTTCTTTTACTTCTTTTATGAAATCGGGTATGGAAATGGATACCGGGCATCCTTTAACGCACTGTGCGTTCTTGCAGTTTAAACATCTGGATGCTTCTGCCATTGCTTCTTCTTTATTGTAACCGAGGCAGACTTCCTCAAAGTTTGTTGCTCTTACCTTGGGATCCTGCTCTCTTATGGGAACTTTCTTTAATACGTCCATTATTTATCACCTCCGCAATTACCGCATCCGCCGTGGTGCGTATCGCCTTCCTTTGCTTTAAGATATGCTCTGCCTTCTGCAGTCTTGTAAATCTGTGTTCTCTTCATTGCTTCGTCGAAATTAACAAGATGTCCGTCAAATTCGGGTCCGTCAACACATGCGAATTTTACGCTGTCGCCGACTGTAAGTCTGCAGGCACCGCACATACCTGTTCCGTCAACCATGATAGGGTTCATTGAAACGATTGTCTTAAGTTCGAGCTTTTTGGTAAGAAGACATACAAATTTCATCATAATCATGGGACCGATTGTGATGCAGAGATCATATTTCTTTCCTTCTGCGTAAAGGTCTTCGATTACTTTTGTAACCATACCCTGTCTCTTATAACTTCCGTCATCGGTAGTAATGTATAAAGTACCTGCAACGGCTTCCATTTCATCTTCCATGATAAGAAGATCCTTGGTCTTTGCACCGATTATAACGTCGGCAGCAACACCGTGCTCATGAAGCCATTTAACCTGAGGATATACGGGAGCAGTTCCCAAACCTCCGGCAACAAAAAGAATCTTTTTCTGCTTCAACTCATCAATGGGAGTATCGATTAATTCCGAAGGTCTTCCGAGAGGGCCTACAAAATCGCAGAATGCATCTCCGGTTTTAAGATATTTCATCTTATATGTGGAGGCACCTATCAACTGAACAACGATGGTGATGGTTTCTTTTTTTCTGTCATAATCGCAGATGGTAAGGGGAATTCTCTCGGACTCCTCATCCGTTCTTACGATTACGAACTGACCGGGTTCGCAATTTGCCGCTACATTAGGAGCTTTTACAACAAATTCGTATATCAAATCTGCCACAAGTTCCTTGGCTTCCAAAATACTGTACATTACTTTTCCTTTCCTTTCCGCAAACCTTAATTCTCCAGGTTTACACTTCTTTCTTTTATAATGTAATAATCGCCTTTGGCATTTATTTCAAGAGTACCGTAATCATTTGGGTCATTTACGTTTACCGCAAATCTTAAACCGGTAAGTGATCTCAAATCATCATTTGCGGTATCTACATAATACTCGTTGATTACATAGTAAATCGTTCCCTTAAGATTAAGAGCATCTTCAATAATATATTCAAATTTACCCTGAGCGGTGGTGGCCTTACCGTCGGTATCTACCAGTCCGCCGAGTGAATATCTGTAAACTGTGGCAATATTTGCCGCATCTGCCCACGAAACGGTTGCATCTTCAATTTTTACGTTGTACTTTCTTGTGATAATAGTACTCGGTATGCCGTCTTCATTATATGATATAAATCTGAATTCCGAAGGACCCATGGGCATAATTAAAGGATATTCGTAAAGAGTCGCATACATGTCGGGATCAACTCTCTCTTCTTCTTTTACGTTTGCTCTGTAGCATACATAATAAGTCTCGCAGTCGACATCCGAATCAACCTTTATTAAAATAGGCACATTGTATGAACCCGATTCAATCGAAACCTGAGGCGCAAGAGGTATTTTAACCTTGATATTGTACTTGGCTTCGTTTATTTCGCTGATTACGCCGAATTCATTGACGAATATCGCTTTAATATCGTATTCGCCCGATTCAAGATAAATGGGTTCGGTATAAAGAAGCGAATTTTCGTCAGGATCCGAACCGTCGGTTGTATAATAAACATAACCGTTTATCGCACTTGTAAGTTCAAGATAAAGCGTTTCGTCGTATTCGCCTTCTTTGTAGGAAAACTCCGGTTTCTTGCAGAGATATTCCTGGAATTTCGATACAATCTCATCATCATTACATGATAAAAGAAGGTCGTTTATGCCTTTCCAGTCCTGATTTTCGTAATAAATATTAAATATTCTCTCGTATGTATCCGTAGCAAGCGAAGGATTGTCGTTTGCTATTTCTTTTAGGATAAATATTGCGTTGTTGTCCTGTCCGTCATGTAAATAACAGTTGGATACGGCAAATTTGATCTCGGTATTGTTCGGATCTTTCTCTTTGGCTTTTTCATAAT
>CACWZK010000111.1 GCA_902765365.1 uncultured Lachnospiraceae bacterium | reverse complement strand
CGTCTGTCGAAACGGCCGGGACGAAGGAGCGCTTTGTCAAGGATTTCAGGTCTGTTGGTAGCGGCTAAAATAATGATACCTTTCTTGCCGTCGAAACCGTCCATCTCTGACAAAAGCTGGTTTAATGTCTGCTCTCTTTCCTCGTTTCCGCCGCCGTATTTGGAGTCACGGCTTCGGCCGATAGCATCGATTTCATCTATGAAAATAATACAGGGAGCGTTTTTCTCCGCTTCCTTGAATAAGTCTCTTACTCTGGATGCGCCGACACCTACATAGAGTTCCACGAAATCGGAACCCGTGAGGGAGAAGAAAGGCACGTGTGCCTCGCCCGCAACCGCTTTGGCAAGGAGTGTTTTACCTGTTCCGGGAGGGCCTACGAGAAGCGCACCTTTAGGTAATTTCGCACCGATTTTAACGTATTTGTCGGGATTGTGAAGGAAATCAACCACTTCCTGAAGTGACTCGATGGCTTCGTCCTCACCCGCTACATCCTTAAATGTTTTGCCGGTTTCTTTCTGAACATATACCTTGGCGTTGGACTTGCCGACATTCATGATTCCGCCCACTCCGTCGGAGCCGCCGAGACGTCTGAAAATAAGGAAACCGATGCCAAGGAAAATAACTATCGGCAGGATATATGAGAATATAAAATACCATACCTGCATCGAGTTGTCGTGTATCTCGCCTTCCACGGTGATTCCCTTGTCCAAAAGCCTCTGCGTAAGGGTTTCGTCCTCTTCGACCTTACCTGTGTAAAGCGAAGCCTTGGTGGGGCCGAAGAAGAGTGAACTTATATTCTTTTCATCTTCAATTTCTTTTATCTCAATCGTATCCGCGTGGATGATTACTTTTTCGATCTTCTGCGCATCAACCATCTTGAGAAACTCGTTGTAAGTAATCTCCGTGGATGTGTCTCTTCTGAAAAATCTGAAAAGCCATATCCCGAGAAGGATTATGAGCATAAAGAAAATCATATACGTAAAAAATCCGCCGGACCTTCCGTTTCGGTTATTGTTATTGTTTTTATTTGAATTGTTTTGATTGTTGTCCATATCTACCTCTGTTGCCGAAATTTCGACCTTTATTGCCGATGTCATTTCCCTCATAAAAGAAACAATACATCAACTTTATATTATAAATTGTCCGCCCGACTTATTCAAGTCCGAGCAGGCGGTCCGATTCGCGTTTTCTGCCGATTTCTCCAAAGTTTAATTCACTTTTTTCAAAATCATAAAAGAGAAGTTCTTCACTGTTTCTTTTAGCCTCCGAGAGTACTCTGCCGGACGCATTGATAAACGCTGTAGGACAGCTCTGATATGGCGTGATTGCATCAACCGAAAGTATCGGCGTTACATTCTCCGCAGCCCTGGAAATTAAGTGGCTTCGCATGACATCATATTTTTCGGTATCGTCGAAATCCGAGACCGCATAAAAGATAACAACATTAAGGTCCGTTTTTTCTTTGTAAAGTTCCCTGAAATACTCGGGGAAACGAACTTCAAAGCATATTCTGACACCGACTTTAAGCCCGTTTATTTCAAAGATTCCGTCGGTATTTCCGCGCTCGAAATTATCCGAATCATAACCGTATAAAGCGCGTTTGTCGTAGTGTCTTATGTCTCTTTTAGGAGCTATTAAAAATGCTCTGTTTACGTACTTTTCATCAAAGGCAATACTGCCAATGAGAACGGTAATATTGTGTTTGTCAGACAGCTCCTGCAGTTCATTCAAAACTGCAGGAAGTGCCTTAAAATCAAAGTCCTTTGAGCTTGCGATATCAGTGGGCGGATAGCCTGAGAGAGCGCACTCGGGAAAGGCTATAAAATCAGCTTTTTCCGCTGCCGCTTTTTCTATCGCCTCTTTTATTTTTTCAGTGTTCTTTTTTAAGTCGCCGCAAACGGCGAACTGATATGCAGCAAGTCTCATTTTTCGTCACCGGATGACACTGGGGGACGGGGGTTTTGTGTCATTTTTCAATAGGTTTTTGTGTCAGATAAAGTACATATGTATCATTGAAAACAACCTTGTTTCCGTACTCTAAAACTGCGCTTCTTAAGCCCTCGAAAAACTGTGTGTTGTAGGGCTCGGGAATCACCATGTGATCGCAGTGTGTGCCGCTGAAAAGCACATATTCGTCCGCGGTCATTTCGCGCTTTCCGTAGAAGTCTTTGCGCTCTACTTCCGTAAAGCCGTAGGCGGGTGCATTGTTGTATCCGAAGCCGTGATGTGTGTACACCGTGTCCGGCTTAAAATACGCATCATAAACGCTTTGAATCTTGTTAAAAAGCTCTTCGTTGCTTGACTTGTAATCGCCTAAAACAAGCATCATCGCAAGTGTTCCGCCGGGTTTTAAAAGTTCGAAAGTTTTCGAAAACGCAATCTCTTCGGGAATCCACTGAATCGTGGCTGCCGAATAAATCATATCAAACTTTTGGTCCTTAAAATCGTGTGTGATGAAATCGTCGTTCACAATACTGAAATTGTCGAATTTGCCGTACTTTTCCTTCATCTTTGCATACAGATGCTCACCTAATTCAATAGCATTGTAATTGCAGCCCGTACTTAGTATCGGATCGGTCGCCTGACCTGTGCCGGGCCCGATTTCAAGCACATCTTTGCCCGGTCCTACCTTCGCATAATCAATCAGATAATCGAAAAGTTCCTTGCTGTAACGCGGTCTGAACTTGTCAAACTTATCCGGTATCGTGTCAAAAATTTCTCTAAACTCCATAAATCCTCCTTACATAGATGAATCAACGTTATCGGTTACTGAGGGTGAGTTTTTTAATGATACTTCAATCCTTTCTTAAAATCAACAAAAATATCAGAAATCTATCACGACAATTTCAGGGTGGTTGAAAAACCTCGGAGCTGGCGTGCTTTCTCTCGCAAGACCACGGCTTACGATGAGTCTGCTGCCGTTACTCAGCGTGTAAATTCCGCTTACATATTTTGAGAACAGACCCTGGTTCGGCGCATAGAGTCCTATATTAATAAAAGGTATTCTTATCTGCCCCGCATGCGCATGTCCCGATAAAATCAAATCGTAATCATACAATGCATAAAAATCCGTTTGCTCAGGTCTGTGCGTTAAAAGAATCTTATAATGGTCTTCGCTCGTCTTCGCATAAGC
The DNA here is from genome assembly GCA_902765365.1 of uncultured Lachnospiraceae bacterium. Taxonomy (GTDB): domain Bacteria; phylum Bacillota; class Clostridia; order Lachnospirales; family Lachnospiraceae; genus UBA3766. The sequence goes on along the minus strand of CACWZK010000111.1, from coordinate 4,823 downwards.
TTTATTAAGCTGCTCTTTGAACTGACTGTTAGTCAGTCTCGTCGGATCGTCGACACCACAGACATCTATCGTTTTACCGTTTATCTCAATGGTCTCGCAATCGCCTTCTAGCACCGTAATTCCAAGACTTCTGACCTTATCTTTCATTTCATCGCAGCGTTCACTCCAGTATTCGTGATTGCCCGAGACATAAAAGCATTTATATTTTTTTGATATTTCTTCAAGGAAAATAACAGCGTTGTCATCATCAATTTTATCATCGAAAATATCACCACCAAGAAAGATAATATCAGGGTTTTCTTTATCAATTCTTTCTATCAGATTTTTCTGATTTTTGCCGTAGTAACACGAATGCAGGTCCGTTACAAGAACGCATCTTACCGCGTTTTCGTCGCCCTCTTTTAGGAGGTTAAATCTCTCCGTTACAGGCAGGAAAAAATAGGCTGTAAGAACGATTAACAAACCGACTGCAGTACAGAAAATAATTATTAAAATAATCTTTTTTTCATTGGATTTATTTGAGTCTTCAAATTTAGTCATTTATTTCCTTTTTGACACACAAACCCCGTCCCCTAGTGTCATTTGGATTTATATTTGGCGAATGCCTCATCTATATGGCCCTTAAACGCATCGTAGTCCTCCCAGGTAAAAGGAAATCCTAAAAGAGGTGCATTTAAACGTTCTTTGGCAAAAGCCTCAACCTCGGCGAAATATGCGCCGATTATCATTCCCGATTTGGCAACGTGGTGACCTTTTATGAATTCGGAATTCTCGAGATATTCGTTTACAAAATCGACTACTTCATCTTTTACGTTTCCTTCAAAAAATGAAGCATCATAATTCATATAATCCGACGGAATTGCTTCACGCCTTGCAATTTTGCCCGCAAGCTCTGCGAGGTCCGGTTCCGTTTCTTCGGGGTTGTAATAACCGTTTTCGAATATCCATGCGAGCAGATATGAAATCTCATCGTAGGCCCAGTCCCAGATGATGTTTTCGTCTTCGTCGGTAAGTTCTTTTTTGCCATACTTTTCGCAGTAATACTTCGCAGCAATCTCGGCTGCCGCACCGTCATCAACGCCAAAAAGAACAGCGTTGGGATTTTTGATTCTCGTATTCTTCGGAAGTTGCGCAAACCGCTTAGCTTCTTTAAATTTTTGAATACCGCATAAGAAAAACGCAGGTCCCATAATAACCAGAAAAGCCCCCAGCGCAAGGCAGACGCCGAGATCTTTTACCTGTAAAATAATCGGAAATATAATAAATATGCCAATGCTTGCCACAGTCCATACAGAACCGAAAATAAGCCAGGCTGTTCCCTCTTTTCTAATACTTTCCGCGGTATAAGGTTCATATTTTGTCTTCATGAAAAACCATACCCCCACATTCAAATTTAGAAATTCGAATTTTAATACTTTTTTACTTTTCCCCTTATAAAAAACTTTTTACAAAAAGCACTTCGCGCCCGGATTGTCAGTGCTCGAAGTGCCTTTGCTGTTTGTAAAAATATTAATTTTTCCTTAGGATAAAAGAATTACTCTTCCTCTTCCTTGCGGCGTTTAACCATTACTACCGTAGGAACTATCAGTCCGATCAGTATTGCACCAAAGCCGAACATCATGAAGAACGGATTGTAGTTGGTTACGTAGTTGGTAGGTGCTACGTTAATCTCTGTATTGGTAAATGTAACATTCTGATTGCTTGTCAATTTGTTGCCGGTCCACGTTGATGTTTCATTATTTCCGACCTTCGTTTTATAATTCGAATATGTCGCTTCTGTTACTGAAATCGTTGCTCCGTATGGAACTGTCAGTACAATTTTAACCGTCTTGTTCGTTGCAGGACTAAGTGTGAAGCTTGCATTTCCGTTATTTCCAGTAACAACATCATCAGTGGTATCACCACTTGTTCCGTTATTGTTTAATGTCCAGCCTTTGCAAAGCGTGGTACCGTCCTTAAGATTTGCCGTAAAATCGAAGTTACCACCGCCGCCTTCAACTTTTTTATTTACAGTAACTGTAACTGTTTTACGAGTGTTGGAATACGTAAGTGTTAAATTCGTAGCATCCTTAACCGTTACCGTAGACATAAGGCTTGAAGAATTAAATTCAAAGAGTGACGTAGTTGTCTCTCCTGATGTCGTTACATCCATATCTGCGGTTGTCGTATAGTAATTATTCGGTGTCTCCGTTACTTTCGCTACCGCTCCAAGGGGAATCGTCAATACTTTCGTTTCATCATGTCCCAATGAAAAGCCGGCGGAACCATTATTGAAAGTACTTCCATCAGTATAATTCCAAGGTGTCTGGCCATCGGGAAGATACAGTTTAACGGAATAATTAAATTTATTAGTTCCATTTGTATCCGCTGTAGTTCCGTTAACAACCTGCTTCTTAACCGTAAGTTCTATTGTGCCCTCAACCTGATTCGGAACAATTATTACATTGTCCTGAGTAAGTATAACTCCGTCAGGGTTTGAAATGAGATCTACAAATCCTATATCACTGATTCTAAATACAATGTCTTCACTTTCAAAATCATCCGTTATTTCTGGAACGAATCCGTCAGCATCAGTTTCCAAACTTGCATATCCGGGTATTGGCTGGTAATCCTTACGAGGATTTCCGTCATTACCGGTAACCTGTCTGTACAGTGCAAAGGTTACACCCTGAAGCGGAGCACCGTCGGTTGTTTTCTGCGTCTTCTTAACCTGCAGTGTATAAGGCTTGTTTTTAACAGTTAGCATTCCGATTCGAATATCCGTACCGGAAGTAACATCTGTATCATCTGCAAAATACCAGCCATCCGGACTGTTTGCTACCGTTGATTCCCAAGTGCTTCCGTTATCATTCGAAACAAAAATCTGGCTGCCATCTCGCTTTAAAAGAAGTGGTTGCTGTAAGCCAATAAAACCTGCGGGAGACGAAGTCTCGTTCAAAGTATAGATTTCATTGTCACGTAAATAAGCTATTGTAATAAACCCATTATCGTCTGATGTGAAGTTACCGACAGATACATTATTTCCGTCTTTAAGATTGAAAACCGCACCTTGAAGTTTGGTTGTTCCGTCCCACTTGGTAACATATAAATCCAGGCCCGCACGCTTGTTGATAATCTTATCCTTGCGAACATTGGAATACTGAGTCAGACTTCCCTGAATGTATTCGGTAACAGTATAAATGTATGAAGAATCACTTGAATCTCCGTTCTGTTTGCCGTTCAAAGTTACTGTTCCAGTACCGTCTACAGCAAGCGGTGTCGCAGTTCCGTAATCGGTCACTCTGCCCATACTGTCTACAGTAGGATTTGAATTGGTAATAGTTACCTCTCGGACAACATATTTTTCAAAATCATCAGCATCACAGATTCCGCTTCCATCCAAATCCTGAATGGTATCAAAGAACCAATATGCAGAATCCTGGTTTCTTTCTATACGACGAACCGTATTGTCCACAAAGGTAAGTGTTCCGTTATCGTCAATATAAACAGCCATATATATTGGATCTCGGCTCTCCATCCATTTGCTGTCTGACCACTCTTTATAACAACGTAAGCCCCATCCTTTTATGTTGCGTATTTCAATTCTGTTAAGGTCGGCTACTACATTTATGACACCGGAAGCAGGAATTTTGCTTTCATTGAATGTGACTCCATCCAGCGTTGTAACATATTTCTGAAGAGTATATCCGTCGGGCAATTCGTTTTCGCGTTCTTCAACTTTATACTTGGTTCCGGCAGGAATCTCACGAATTTCAACCGTATAGTCTACCGGAACATTTCCTATAGAACCATACATAGAAGTTGTGAAGGTTACCTGACTCTTTTCGGCATCGGACAAAGCTGTATAGTCATTCTTACCGCTGCCTATGGCTTCCAATTTTCCTGCTGTTGAATTCCAGCGGCAGTAATTACCATTTTCATCTTTTACGTGATAACTATACATATCTGCCAATGGCAAAGCATCGTCAGGAGTATTCTCCGTTCCAAGATACAGACGGAAAGTAAATGTTGTATCATTGTCAGCATTGTATATTCTATGATTTCCACTCTCATCATAGAGATGTTTAACGAAAGTCAAAGTACCCTTTGCATTAGGATCAACATGGTTAGTGAATTTGAGTCTTCCTCTCTTTTTAACTTCTTCCCATCCCGTGGCAAAGTCCTGACGGTCGGCACCCATTCCGTTTGGTACGCCTGTTAACAATTCTCCGTTTGCCTCCACGTGCGTATATACACCTTGATGAATGGTAGTCGGCGGATTGGTGTTTGTATCCATGGTAGTAATATCCAGAGCACATTCCTTAACATAATATTCCATAGCATTGCTCGGGAACTCTATCTCTGCCTCCTCTCCGGGTAAAAGAATAAATACATTTTGATAAACTTTTCCGTCAGGAGCTGTGTACGAAGGATAAAATGTAACCGTTCTGTTAGTATCTTTATAATGTACACTGATACCGGCTATACCGACACCCAACAGTTCTCCTTCTCCACTGGAAGTTTCTCTGTAGTAAATCTGGAAAGGATATTCCGACATGTATGATTCTGTATTGTCAACGCCCTCTATTTCCTTACTAAGAAGCACTGTTCCGGGTCTAACCGAAGCCAGATTAAATCGCATATGAAGGTTGGATGCACCGGCACCACGTTCCATGAAGAAAATGCGCATGGTATGTTCAGAATAATCTTTGAAAATAACCTGTCCATCCTCAAAATACTGAGAAAGATATGCATCAACATCAGCATTCTGTTCTGAAGTGGCGTTGGCTCTTACGGGGTAACCCTTTCGTCCACGATAGTTCTCTTCAAAAACCTGTCGAAGT
>CACWZK010000110.1 GCA_902765365.1 uncultured Lachnospiraceae bacterium | reverse complement strand
CAAAAAGCAGGTTTTGCATTTTCAAACTCGGATATGACGGATGTTATTTTCAGTTTCTTTATTGAAAACGAAATATACAGTATAGTGGATTTGGACATAATACTCGAAGAACACGGACTGCCCTGTTTTATCGCGTAAATTCCGCCCTAAATCTAAACATTTTAAAGGTCGCTTTCAGTGCGACCTTTTTTTATATTTCTTTTTGTATAATGACCTCACAAATTAAAGAAAATTTCTTTTAGGAGGTATTCATTATGAAAAAGGATTTAACGGAAGTTGTATTTATTTTAGACAAGAGCGGTTCCATGAGCGGACTTGAATCGGATACTATAGGCGGCTTTAATTCACTGATAGAAAAGCAGAAAAAGGAAGAGGGCGAGGTGCTTATTTCGGTGGTGCTTTTTAACGACGAATCGAACGTCATTTATGACAGGGTTCCGGTTGAGAAGGTCGAGCCGATGAACGATTCGCAGTATTTTGTGGGCGGATGTACGGCACTTCTTGATGCAATCGGCGGAGCAATACATCACATCGGAAATGTGCACAAATACGCGAGAGAAGAGGACAGACCGGAGAAGACTCTTTTTATCATCACAACCGACGGAATGGAAAATTCCTCGCGCAAATACAACTATGACAAGGTCAAAAAGCTCGTTGAAAAACAAAAAGAAAAATACGGCTGGGAGTTTCTTTTCCTCGGTGCGAATATCGATGCCATCGATGTAGCCGGAAGATTCGGAATTAATGCCGACAGAGCGGTTAACTACGAATGCGACAGCGCGGGAACGAGGAAAAACTTTGCGTGCCTTGACATGATGGTAACCGGCGCGAGAAGGGCCAAGAGCAAAGCGATGATGGATGAAGCAATGGCGTTTTGCTGCGAGGAAATAAACAGCGATTACGAAAAGAGACATAAGAAATAACATTTTTTGACAAAGGGGTGTATAATATAAGGTGGTGGAAGTTATAGTGTATTTATTATAGAGGGTGTGTTATATGAAACAGAAATTGACTTTGAAACAGTGGAGAAAATCCCTGCACCTGACACAGGCTGAAGCGGGGAAACTGATCGGAGTAGGCGCTACCACCATCTGCGCGTGGGAAACCGGCAAGACCACGGTAACGATCCCGAAACTCAAAAAAATCATGGAAGCATACGGAATAGAAGATTTAAGCCAGATTGATGCTGGTGAAAACAAATTCTGGAATGCTCACAAACCCAAATAACAGACTTTAAAACAATCACAAAAGTCCCGAAGAATTATATTTCTTTGGGACTTTTTATGGTACAATAAAAGAAGTTGTAAAAGTAAAACTTTTATGAGTAAAAGGAGAATGAAATGAGGGCAGAAGTTATCAATTGCCAGTCATGCGGCGGTACACTAAAGGTTAACAGTTCGGTCTGCGTATGCGAATACTGCGGCGTAACCAACATTATCTGCGGCGAGACGGGCAAGTACATAGATGCACTTAACAGAGCCAACCGCTTAAGGCAGCAGTGCGAATTTGACAGTGCGTTTGAAATATATGAGCAGATTCTCGAGACAAATCCTCCGTTTGCGGATATTTTATGGTCCGAAACCCTCTGCGATTACGGTATCGAATATGTCGAAGATCCCTTAACCGGCAAGTATCTGCCTACTCTTCACAGAATTAAGGACGAGAGCATCTTGGCTTCGCGCTATTTCCTTGAAGCGCTGGAACTCTGCGATGACGAGCAAAGGGAAAAAATCACCGCAGCAGCCGAAGAAATATACAAAATCCAGGAAGGGTATCTTAATATCGCCGGTAACGAAAAGCCCTACGACGTGTTTATCTGCTACAAGGAAACCGACAACGGAAAGCAGACCGAAGACAGTGAAGTGGGCATGCAACTGTTCGAGAAACTCACAGCCAAGGGCTATAAAGTATTCTTTTCGAGGGTCACCCTAAAAGAAAAGCTCGGCATCGAATTCGAGCCGTATATTTTCGCAGCACTTAAAAGCGCGCCCATAATGGTTGTCATCGGCACAAAGCCCGAGTATTTTGAGGCCACCTGGGTTAGGAACGAGTGGAGCAGATTCTTAAGATTAAAAGAAAAAGATCCGAAGAAACAGATATTCTTTGCCTGCGATGATATAAGCGATCTGCCCAAAGCATTTGCGAGAAAACAGGCACAGATTCTGGAAGATAACTCGTCCATCGACAATCTTGTAAATAACATTTGCAATTACTTAAAGCCACTCGGCAGAGAGGCAGTAAAGGAATCAATTCCTGCAAGAAAAAAGGTTAAATGCCCTTACTGCGGTAAGTTGCAGGAGAAAAATATGTTCGGCTGTATTTACTGCCACAGGGAGTTTTAATAAGCGTTTTGGGAGAGGATATGTATGGTTGACAAGATTGATGTTTTTAAACAAAACAGCATCAGGATAAAATCCGATGTTGGAACGATTTATATCGATCCTTTTAAGATTGATGACGAAACACACGATGCGGACTTTATCTTAATCACGCACGACCACTATGACCATTTTTCGAGCGAGGATATCGCCAAGGTTAAAAAGGATACTACCGTACTCGTGGTGCCTGAGAAGATGGAAGCAAAGGCCGTAAAAGAGTCCGGCATAAAAGAAATAGAAACCGTCAAGCCCGGCACATATCACGAAATAGGAAACCTCGAGCTTGAGACCATTCCCGCGTACAATCTCTTAAAGCCTTTCCATCCGAAGGCAGCAGGATGGGTCGGATATATTCTTAAGATAAATGGTAAAAGAATCTATATCGCGGGCGATACCGACGCCACCAAAGAGGCGAAGGAAGTAATCTGCGACATCGCACTCGTTCCTATCGGCGGAACATATACAATGGATGCGAAAAAGGCAGCAGAACTTGTAAATGAAATCAATCCCGAAGTCGTAATCCCGACTCACTACGGAAGCATTGTCGGAAAACTCTCGGATGCGAAAGTTTTCGCCGCAAACGTAAAAGATACGATTAAAGTTGTAGAGAAGATTAAGTAACGGAAAGATATTTTATGATTAAAAATCGGATTAAAAATACATCATTAAGACTAATGAATAAAACCACGAAAACAGTAGTGGTTTTTATTCTTTTATCAATGCTTTTGGCGTGTACTTCTTTGGAAAAAGAACAGGAAGAAAATATAGTGCCTGTGGAAACTCTGCCGGTAACCGCCGCAGATCCGCAGGATACGGATGTGAAAGTACCTGAAGATACCGAAGATGAGGATGAAGTCTTTTATGATATGGGCAAATGGCTCGGGTTTGATCTTAAGGCGCTGGGTGTAAAACCGAGAACATATGATACAACTGCGGATACTTTTGAATTAAGCGAAAACATGCAGGAAACAATCGCAAATATGTGTGCGGTATACGGAAACTTTAATTCAGGGGATGCGGCAGAGCAGGAGGACTGGAAGGATGTGTTCGTACGAAGATTCCTGCTTAATTCGTGGTACAGTCCCGAATTCATCAAAGACAAAGATGTTATCACCAAAGAAGAAGCCGAGTATATACAGTATTCCCTGACAGGCGTGAGACTGCACCTGGCGATGGGAGATGACGAAGTTATCGACAGAAGTGAAGCCTCGAGCCCTTTTAACGAGACACATATGGGCTCGTATACCATAAGTGAGAGTGACAAAGGATATGTAATAGATGCCGAAATTATAACCAAAGTCAAATATATAAACGGTGACGGCGATTTGGATGTAAAAGATGATATAAGCGAAGTATCGGTTCTTTTAAAAGAGAATCCCTACAGTTGCTTCGACGGATACAGTATCGAGAGCATTAAGAATCTGACGGAAAAATATAGCGAAGAAGAAATGCTCGCGGCTATATATAAAATCTACGGAGAGCCCAATCCGCCGTTTTACTGCAGGCTGACCGAAATAGATGAAGACGGTATGTACATATTTTGGTATTACGAAGAAGTGGATAATGTAGTGGAGCAGCATACCGCCACTGTTGACTGGTTTACGGCTGACCCTTACACGGGCAGAATTGAAACATTTTTCGGAGAGGTGTTTTATATCGAGGATAACGGTATGAACACGTATACATGGGAAAACAGCCTTCAGGCGTACTCGTATTTTGTGAAGAATTACAAGAATTTTGAGTGGGATAAACTGTATCCGGGAATGGATTACGAACTGGATGCATTTGCTTTAATATGTCTGGATTATGAGGAGGGGTTTGAACTGATTGCAAGCAATACCGACCCCGATAAGAGGTTTGACGTAGGCATGCAGTCCTATGTGATAGTTGATTACGAGAATAATCACTACTGCATAAACGAGGTTCGTGACGGAGTGGCTTCGGCCGGCGGCTACAGGGGCGAAAAGTTCTATATTATGAACTCCGGCATAATCTACGACATAAGCTCGGATGCTCCGTACCACGCACCCGGCGCATCGGTGTACGAATATGTGAACGGGAAACTTGAGTACAAAGAAGGCGGCTATTTAGAGCCCAGTCCGGACTATGAATATCCCGACAATCTCGAGAACGGCACATGGTACTGGAATGACGAAGAGATTACCAAAGAAGAATATGACGAGAAAGTAAGAGCATATACTGAACACGTTGCAAGTGAAGCACTCGGAAAGATAAGCTATCTGAGTAAGGATGATATGTTGAAATTTCTGATGGAAAACGGAACGATAACCAGATAGTTTGGCAATTAAACGAAAAGAACGGGGATATTGAGTCGATTTATTTGTTAAAATCAGGATGTATATGAAGAATAATGGAAGTATTATCTTCCATTATTTTTTCTTTTAACATAATGTATCGGTTTCCACCCCAATAAGAAATATTCTCTTTAGGAAAACACGATATGATTCCGTAAGTATTTTCCTCTGTTCTTTTACGAATAAAAATATAATATTCCTCATAGAATCCATTTTTGAACAAAAAATGCCCTGCACACGGGCAGGGCATTCGATTTTAAATTTTTGTAACTTTCTTTCGCTGTTAAGCTAGGTGCGTTATGGTAAGTTACCACCTTTGTAGTCCTCCCTGTTCACCGCCTCGCACCGCGGATTGCACTTCACAGGAGCACCCTCATTAACCCAGGGGCCAGGAAGAAGTTTCCTTCTTGGTTTTGATAGTATCACAAACATTTCTGTAAAGCAACATGCGTATATGTAGAAAATAAGGCCTTATTTTTGACATATAAGAATTTTTTAAAGCCAAACTCAGATGTGTACCTTGCTATATTTCTTTCGTTTATATTTTCATCAATTGTTTTTTCAGGCCTTCAAAACTGCTTGAATCTATATTATCAAGCAGTTCCCAGTAAGCGATGGCATCTTTCAAATAGATGTCTTCTTCCACACCGAGACATTCTTTTATGATCTTTACTTTCTGGAAACTGTTATATTTATCAATTGCAAAATCTATGCCTTTTTGCGCAATTTCGGCTCCGATTCCGGTTGCAAGCGGTGCAACTTCTCCTAAAACACTCTGTGCAATTTCACCTAATAATTCACCTAACATTTTTATCTCCTTAAATTATCAGTCAGCAAAGAATTTTTCCAATACTGCGCTGATGATGTCATACATTGCAAGTGTATGCTTGTATTCAAAGAAACTCTTAAGACAGCCTTCTTTGCAGGTAATCATATTCTTGGCCAAATCATTCTGACGCTGATGCAACTGCATTATCTGAGCTTTTATCTTAACTACGTACGCCTGCTCGAGAACAACGATTGTCTTTGATAAAAGATTTC
>CACWZK010000109.1 GCA_902765365.1 uncultured Lachnospiraceae bacterium | reverse complement strand
CACTCGGCGGAAGCCTTTACGTAAATCATCATGACAGTGCTCCCGCAGAGCATACGGAGCATGTGGCATTTACAACAAAAGACGGCAGCAATCCCTTCGGAAACGGCGGATTCTATCTTTCCGCACCTCCCAAGAAAGGTGCTTCCACACCGACTAACAATACCGTTAAAAAAGGCGGTAAGACGGTTAACAGATATTCCGATGACGATTTTGCGGCGTGGGAAAGAGAAACTTATGCCGATGAATTTAAACCCAGAGGCGGCTTTGGCAACAATATTTTCTAGGACGGATAAACATGTTTTTAATAGGTGAAAGACAGGCTTTAAAGGCTGTCAAAAGAGTGGACTTCGGTATGTACTTTGCCGAGGACGGTCATGAGGACGAAAGGGTACTGCTTCCCAAAAAGGAAGTTCCCGAAGATCTTAAAATCGATGATACACTCGAGCTGTTTCTTTACAAGGATTCAAACGACAGACTGATAGCAACGAGAAGAAATCCGAAAATTCATGTCGGAGAAATCGCGCTGTTAACGGTTAAACAGGTCTCCAAAATCGGAGCGTTTCTCGAATGGGGACTCGAAAAAGATTTGTTTTTACCCTTTAAGGAACAGACGACAAAGTTAAATGTCGGCGACGAATGTCTTGTCAGGGCTTACATAGACAAGTCCTCAAGAATCTGCGCTTCGATGAAAATCTATAAATACCTTGAAACCGGAAGCGGTTACGAAAAGGATGATTGGGTAAACGCCAGAGTCTACGAGATATCCGACAGATTCGGCGCTTTCTGTGCCGTGGACGATAAGTATTCTGCACTTATACCGGCAAAGGAAATGACCAGGGAAATTCACGTTCTCGATACTTTCGAGGCGCGAGTGACCGGCGTACTCGAGGACGGCAGATTAAATCTGGCGCTTCGCGACAAAGCGTATGCGACGATTGACAAGGATGCCGACTACGTAATGTATTTAATCAGACAGTACGACGGAGTACTTCCTTTCAACGACAAGGTTTCACCCGAGATCATCAAGCGTGAATGCAATATGAGCAAAAACCAGTTTAAGAGAGCCGTAGGGCATCTTTTAAAACAGGGAGAGATAGAAATCGGGGAAAAAGTTATATATTCGAAAGAAAGAAGAAAGTAATGCACAGAGGCTCGGATTCGGGCTTTTGTGCATTTTTACTATATTTCGCCGGGACTGTTATAAAAAAAACAAAGATTTGACAGACAAAATATATAAAAAAGGTGGAAATTCTTTGGTAAATATATTACACTATGATAGTAGGCATGTAAAAATATATAATTGCCGTTAAGGCATATTGTGAGTTTTGTATAGGGGTGGAGAGAAAAGTATGGTATCTAACCAAATTTTACAACAGTCAATCGAAGGTATCAAAAGCATTTCCAGAGTGGATTTGTGCGTGACCGATGCGGAGGGAAAAACCATAGCGAGCACTATGAGTACATCCGTTAACTATCAGTCGCAGGTGAGAGAGTTTGTCAAATCTTCCGCAGACAGCCAGGAAATTCAGGGCAGTCAGTTTTTTAAGATTTATGACGAACAGACACTCGAATACATTGTGATCTGCGCATCCAACGGCGACAACTCATATCTTGTCGGCAAGATGGCCGCATTCCAGATTCAGAGCCTTGCGGTTGCATACAAAGAGAGATTTGACAAAGACAACTTTATTAAAAACCTCCTTTTGGACAACCTTCTGCTCGTGGATATTTACGGTTATGCCAAGAGACTGCATATTCCTCTCGATGCATCGAGAGTGGTTATTTTAATTGACAATACACGCAACAAAGACATGGATATTCTTTCCATCGTAAAAGAAGCAATGCTCGCCGAAAAGCGTGATTTTGTCAGCGCTGTAGATGAAAAGAACGTGGTTGTAATAAAAGAAATTCAGGGCGACAATGCGCAGAAGGAAATCGATGTCGCAATCGCGGGACTTCACAAGCTTCTTGCCAAGGAAAACGCCAAGAATATCCGTATTTCCTACGGTACCGTAGTCAACGAAATCAAGGATGTTTCGCGTTCGTACAAGGAAGCCAAGATGGCGCTTGACGTAGGCGGTATTTTCTTTGAGGACAGAAACGTTGTGGCATACAGCGAACTCGGTATAGGAAGACTGATTTACCAGCTGCCGATTCCCCTTTGCAAGATGTTTATCAAAGAGATTTTCGACAATGTAAATCCCGAGGAATTTGACGAGGAAACAATCACAACCATCAAGAAGTTTTTCGAAAACAGCTTAAACGTTTCCGAGACTTCGAGACAGTTGTTTATTCACAGAAATACACTTGTTTACAGACTTGACAAGATCCAGAAAACCACGGGTCTTGATTTGAGAGTTTTCGAAGATGCGATTACATTCAGAATTGCCCTTATGGTAGTTAAGTACATGAAGTACATGGAGTCGCTTGAATATTAATTTAGGAGTTTAATTTAATGGCAGAAAAAAAGAGAAGAAGACGCGACCCGGCGATGGACGAAATAGCCGATTACGCCATCTATCTTGACGATGTTAGCAAAACATTTTCCGACGGTGTTCCCGCCCTTTCGAATATCAATCTGAAGGTTAAACAGGGCGAATTCGTATTTATCGTCGGAGTTTCCGGTGCGGGTAAATCCACACTCATTAAGCTTCTTTTAAGAGAACTTAAGGCAGACAGCGGTACCGTATACGTAAACGGATACAATCTTATGACGATCAAGCACGGCAGAATTCCGAAGTTCAGAAGAACTCTCGGAGTTGTTTTTCAGGACTTCAGACTCCTAAAAGACAGAAACGTGTATGAAAACGTTGCATTCGCGCAGAGAATCGCGCAGAAATCCGAAAGAGAAATAAGAACCAACGTTCCGAGCATGCTTTCCCTCGTAGGACTTGCCGGAAAATATAAGGCTAAACCCAAGCAGCTTGCCGGCGGTGAGCAGCAGAGGGTTGCTATTGCGAGAGCTTTGGTCAACCAGCCCAAGCTTTTGCTTGCAGACGAGCCTACAGGTAATTTAGACCTCTACAATACACAGGAAATCATGCGCCTTTTGGAGACCATCAATGAAAATGGCACCACCGTTGTTGTAGTTACTCACAACGAAAAACTCGTCAACGAGATGAAGAAGAGAGTAGTTACGATAAAACAGGGTATGATCGTATCCGACGCCGAGAACGGAGGTTATTTCGATGAAGATTAGAACTTTCTTTTATACCATCGAACAGGGCATCACAGGCGTATTTAAAAACAAATGGTTTGCCTTTGCGACAGTAGCCACCATTTCGGCCTGTCTTTTCGTATTCGGTATCTTTTATGCGATAGCATTCAACGTATTAAACATAGTTCAGAACGCAGAGCAGAACGTTTCCATCACGGTATTTTTCGAAGAGGGAATAACGGATGAGCGTATCGACGAAATAGGCGATATGATCGGCAGAAGAAGCGAAGTTGCCAGATACGAACTCATTACCGCTGAAGAAGCGTGGGAAGAGTTTTCTAAACAGCTCGGCGAATACGCAGAGGGCTTTACGGAGAACCCTCTCGAAAACTGCGCGAACTATCAGATTTACTTAAGCGATGTTACCAAGCAGAGCCAGCTGGTAAATTATCTTGAAGGCATTGACGGCGTCAGAAAAATCAACAAATCCGATTTTACCGCCGATACGCTTTCAGGTATAAACATGGTTTTAATTTATGTATTTATAGGAATTATAGTTGTACTCTTTGCGGTAAGTATATTCCTTATAAGCAATACGGTTACGATGGGTATTTCGGTTCGTAAGGAAGAGATTACGATCATGAAATACGTTGGCGCCACCGACTTTTTCGTGCGTGCTCCCTTCGTATTCGAAGGAATGATATTAGGACTCATCGGTGCTGCAATTCCCATGGGACTTTTGTATTATCTTTATGAAATTGCCACCAATCTTATATCGGAAAAGTTTGCGTTCCTTTCATTCCTGACATTTATGCCCGCATTTGAAATATTCACATACCTGATTCCCTTCTCGCTTGCGATAGGTGTCGGAATCGGTTTCGTGGGAAGTTTCTTTACGGTACGCAAACATTTGAAAGTGTAATTTCGGAGTTTTTTATGGGTCGAATTAAAGTTGACAGACTGGTTTGTATAATCATTATTCCGGTTTTGATAATGGGACTTTTGTTTTCGACTCCGCTTTCCGTTTCGGTTTATGCGGCTCCCGACGATTCATCTTCCAAAACAACGTCTGAAGCAGACGGGGATTCAAAGGAAGACGAAAAGAAAGACGATGCCGAAAAGAATGCGCTCGAACAGTCGATTAAAGAAAAAGAAGCTGCGATAAACAGTGCAAGGAGCGAAAAGAACGCTCTCGCAAAAGGCAAAACGGATGTCGAAAAAATAAAACAGTCACTTGAAAAAAGCAAGGCGGATCTTTCGCAGTACGTTTCCGAACTTGATGCCCAGGTTGTTTCCATAGAAGATAAAATAGCGGACTTAAAAGGTCAGATTGCCGTAAAAGAAAAGCAGATCGAAGAGACCAAAAAAGACTTGGAGGAAGCAATCGCAATCAAAGACCATCAGTATGAGTGCATGAAAAAGAGAGTTCAGGCAGTCTACGAGCAGGGCGACAGTTTTTATTTGGAACTTCTTTTAAATTCCAAGGGTCTGGGTGATTTCTTAAATCAGATGGATTATATCGAGGATCTCTCGAAATATGATGACAGAATGTTTAAGGAATATGCGGAAACCGTAGAATATGTAAAGATCTGCGAACAGGAACTCGAAGAGGAAGAGGAACTTTTACAGGCTACAAAGACAGCCGCAGAGGAAGAGCAGAAGGCTGTGGAAGAACTTATCTCCCAGAAACAGGCAGAAATCGCAGCCGTTCAGGATGAGATAGTCGATCAGGAAAGAGCCATCAGAGAATACGAGGCAGAAATCGCAGAGCAGAATGCCACGATTTCCGAACTTGAAAGAATTGTAGCCGAAGAAAAGAAAGCTCTCGAGAACATGCGTGTTTACGACGGCGGTGCGTTCTGCTGGCCGTGCCCTGCATATACAAAAGTTTCTTCGGATTTCGGAAACAGAATTCATCCCACACTTAAAATCAATTTGTTCCATAACGGTGTCGATCTTGCGGCGCCCGCAGGTTCAAACATTTTGGCGGCATATGACGGAGAAGTCGTTTCCGCATCATACACCGGCGCGATGGGCAATTATGTTATGCTTGATCACGGCGGCGGGCTTTATACGGTTTACATGCATGCTTCCAAGCTTAACGTAAAGGAAGGCCAGGAAGTTAAGAGGGGAGACGTTATAGCTTTCGTAGGTTCCACCGGAAGAAGTACAGGCAACCATCTCCATTTCAGTGTCAGAGTAAACGGCGAATATGTATCGCCTTGGAATTATATAGTAAAACCTTAAATATCGGAGGCCGATTGTGGACAATACAAATTTAAACACCCAGACAAATCAGACAAAACCCAAGAAGAAAAGCAAAGCCTGGGCAGTAATCAGAACAATTTTAGTATTTATTTTAGGACTTGTTATCGGTTCGGGATCTATTCTTTTAATAGTTCTTTTGATAGTCGGACTGACAATCGGTTTGAATAAGGAAAAGTATGAAAAGCTGACCGCAAAGAGCGATTTTTTAAATGCGGAAACTCTGAGTAAAATAGATCAGCTCGAAAAATATATCAGAGCATATTATTACGAGGATGTCGACGAGAAAGGTCGGAGCATATCTTAAGATGGATACGGAAGTCGGATATGCACAGATTGAAAGCTTTATAGAAGGCGGTTCTGCAAAGGAAAGCGGAGAACTTGTTCCCGGAGATTATGTAGTGGCTGTCGACGGTATCGAAATGTACGGCAAGACCTTAAACGAAGTCGTATCATACATAAGAGGCGAGGAAGGTACTTTCGTTACATTAACCGTTGAAGGTGCTAACGGCAAACATGACGTAACTCTCGAGAGAAGAAAGATTGATACGCCTACCGTTGAGTACAGCGAAAAGGATAACGGAATCTGGTATATCAAGATTACCGAGTTTGATTCGATTACCACTAGTCAGTTTAAAGAAGCAATCGATGCTGCAAGAGAAGCCGACATGAAGGGCCTTATTATCGACTTAAGAGGCAACCCCGGCGGAAACCTTGATGTTGTTGTTGATATCTGCCGTGAAATCCTTCCCCAGGGACTGGTAGTTTACACCGAAGACAAGTACGGCAACCGCAACGAATTTTCATGCGACGGCAAGAATGAAATCGATGTTCCTCTTGTTGTATTAATAGACGGCGGTTCGGCATCAGCTTCAGAAATCATGGCAGGTGCCGTTAAGGATTACGGTATCGGTACACTTATCGGAACCACCACATACGGCAAAGGTATCGTTCAGAGCATACTGCCTTTGGGCGACGGCTCGGCCATTAAGATTACCACCAGCAAATACTTTACCCCGAACGGTAACAACATTCACAAAATCGGTATCGAACCCGACGAAGAAGTTAAATTCGATTCGGACAAATATCTCGAGGACGAGACCGACAATCAGTTGGATTACGCAATGGATTACCTGAAGGATAAAATTAACTAAAAATGAGTGTTTTTCAAATGATTTACGCGGTTCTTATAAGACCGCTTCAGATCTTTTTCGAATATGTTTTCACCGTAGCCCAGAAGGGGATTAACAATCCGGGACTCTCAATCATAGCACTGAGTCTCTCGATGAACCTTCTGGTGCTGCCTCTCTATAATCGCGCGGATGCGGTTCAGGAAGAAGAAAGGAATATCGAAAACAAGTTAAGAAAAGGTGTTGCACACATCAGAAAGACTTTCAAAGGCGACGAAAGAATGATGATGCTGCAAACCTATTACAGACAGAACGGATACAAGCCTACGGACGTATTCAAAAGTTCTGTCTCTCTTCTTTTGGAGATTCCTTTTTTTATCGCCGCATATCAATTTTTATCCCATCTTGATGCAATTCAGAATGTATCTTTCGGACCGATTGCCAATCTCGGAGCACCCGATGCTCTTATAACAATCGGTGTTTTTTCAATTAATCTTTTACCCATTCTGATGACATCGATTAATCTTATATCCTGCATCGTATTTACGAAAGGATATCCGCTTAAGAACAAAATTCAGCTCTATGCCATGGCGATTTTCTTCTTTTTCTTTTTGTACAAATCACCCGCAGGGCTTGTATTCTACTGGACCTTAAACAATCTTTTCTCACTGGTAAAAACCATATATTACAAATCAAAGACCGCGAAGAAAGTGCTGAATGTCGCATTTTCCGCTGTGGGTGTATTTCTTTTAGGGTCGATTCCTTTTGTTATGAAGAAAACAGGCAGCAAATCATTTCTTTTGATACTTGTTCTGCTCGCATTAATCTGCTTCGTTCCTCTGGCGATTTCGATTGCGTCCAAAAAGGACTTTTTCAAAAAGAGAGAAATCAGGGAAACAGACTCCAAACTTTTCCTTCTCGGCGGAATCTATATGACTATACTGACGGGTATTTTAATTCCGTCCGCGGTTATCAAATCTTCGCCTCAGGAATTCGTGGATATCTATCATTTCTTAAATCCGCTCTGGTTTGTAGTAAGTGCCACCTGTATTGCAGCGGGCGTATTTCTGGTATGGTTTTCCGTCTTTTATGGTTTACTGGATAAAAAGATAAAGAGTCTTTTAAATGTGGTGATGTGCGTAGTCTGCTTTGTGGCTACGGTCGACTATATGTTCTTTGGCAAGAACAACGTCATTTTAAACTCTGCGCTTGCCTATACCGAAGAGTATTCGGCTCCGCACAGACTGATACTGATTAATCTCCTTGTCATAGTGCTCGTAGTGGCAGCAGGCGTTGCAATTACGCTTCTTCTAGGCAAAAAATTAAGAGTCTTTATTATAGCCGGCACACTCGCAATCCTCGGAATGTCGGTGATTAACTGCACGGCCATTCAGAAGGAAATAAAGGGACTTAAGTCCGTGATTGAATCGGTTAATACCGAAAAGCCTTCGTTTAACCTAAGCAAAAACGGACGAAACGTAATTGTATTCATGCTCGATCGAGGCATGAACGAATATATTCCTTACTTCGTCAACGAAAAACCCGAATTAAAGGAAATCTACGACGGATTCTGCTATTATCCGAACACCATTTCCTACGGCCTCTGCACCAATTACGGCGCACCGGCGATATTCGGCGGATATGAGTACACGCCCGAAGAAATGAATAAAAGGGATACGGAACTTTTACGTGACAAACATGATGAGGCATTAAAAGTGATGCCTGCACTCTTTTATGAGAAGGGCTACAATGTTACGGTCTGCGATCCTCCTTATGCAGGATACAGCACGGTGCCCGACCTTTCGATATATGATGATTACCCCGATATAAGAACATTTATCACCAAGGGTTATTACTGGAATGCGCAGAAGGTAAACGTTTCGGACAGAAACTTCAGGAATTTCTTCTGCTATTCGGTCACCAAGATTGCGCCTCTGGCAATTCAGGACCATCTCTACAATCACGGCTCGTACAACGAGAGTATCGGCAACAAGAGGTTCCTGGATGAAATGAAAAATTCGACGGCGATTGTCAAGGAAGGACTCTACAGATGTACCGGTATTAACGAAGAGGTTATGGAAGATTATCTTACGATTGCAAATCTTGTGGATATGACCACGATAAGCGACGATGCTTCCGACAACTTCTTGATGATAGACAACGAGCTTACGCACTGGCCGATTTATTTTAAGGAGCCCGAATACGAAGTCGCATATTTTGTCGACAATGAAGCTTACGAAAAAGAGCATGCCGACAGATACACAGTAGACGGTGTAACGCTTAAGATGGAAAACGACGTTCAGATCGGAAGTTATCAGGTCAACATGTGTGCGATGCTTAAAATCGGCGCATGGCTTGAATACCTGAAAGAACAGGGCGTTTACGACAATACCCGAATCATCATCGTATCGGACCACGGCAAGTGGGTTTATCACAACGATATGTTTGATTTGGACGGAAGCGGCGACGACGAGACAGATATCGAAAGTTATTATCCTCTGCTTATGATAAAAGATTTTGACAGCCACGGATTTACGGTGGACGATTCTTTTATGACCAATGCGGATGTTCCCGTATATGCACTCGACGGAATCGTTGAAAATCCTGTCAATCCTTTTACGGGAAAGCCCATAACCAACGAAGCCAAAGAGGGAGAGCAGAAGATTCTCGGCTCGCACAATCCCGACGTAATTACCAACAACGGAACCGTTTTCATAGACGGATTGTGGCTTTCCGTCGAAGACGACATGAGAGATAAAAACAACTGGAAAATTTTAGAAGACAACAGATAGAAAGAGAAAAGTAATGTCGACTGAAAATTTACTGCTTTACATAGACCCCGGTACGGGAAGCATGCTGTTTGCGGTGCTGATCGGTGTGTTCGGTGCAATCGGATACATTTTAAGGGTGGCCTGGGTAAAGTTACGCTTCAAACTGACAAGCGGAAAAAAAGAAGAAGTAAAAAGCGATAAGATTCCGTACGTTATTTTTTCGGACGATAAAAGATACTGGAATACATTCGAACCCATATGCCGTGAATTTAACGAAAGGGGAATAGATGTCGAGTATCTTACCGCATCCGAGGACGATCCCGGACTCAATGCGGGGATGGAGCATGTAAAAGCAAGATATTTAGGCGAAGGCAACAAGGCTTTTTCAAAGCTTAATTTCCTGAATGCCTCCGTGGTTCTTGCCACGACGCCCGGACTTGAAGTATACCAGTGGAAGCGCTCGAGGGACGTGGATTTTTATATTCATATTCCTCATGCGGCAGGCGAGATTAACTTCTACAGAATGTTCGGACTCGATTATTACGATGCCGTTCTAATCGCCGGAGATTTTCATGAAAGACAGATAAGAAAACTCGAGGCAATGCGAAATCTCCCCGCCAAGGATCTGGTAATGTGCGGCATTCCTTATATGGACGAGATGGTTAAAAGGTTAAAGGAGAGCGGCGAGACTCCCGCACACGAGAGGACCGTGCTTCTTGCACCCACCTGGGGCGAGACTTCACTCTTTAACAAATTCAAGGGCAAAATCATCCGTGCTTTGCTCGATACCGGGTATCACATCATCGTAAGACC
>CACWZK010000108.1 GCA_902765365.1 uncultured Lachnospiraceae bacterium | reverse complement strand
ATCTCTTCTACTTCGTTTACATCATATACAATCATGTCTTTTACGGCTTCAGGCATCGGAGAAGTCATTTTCCATCTGTCGCCCACGGCATCTTCGTATCTTTTACCCTTTGATCTGGGTGAAGCTGCGATTAAAACTACTTCGAACCAGGGATGATTTTCAAGGAGAGAGATAAATCTCTGGCCTACCATACCCGTACCGCCTAAAATACCAACACGTAATTTGTCACTCATTTTTTTATCCTCCATGACGGAATTGAATCCGTATTATTTGTTTAATTCTTTGTAATGTTCAATGGCTTTCTTGATTTCGCCTGGTGCTCCTTTGGTCATTCTTCTCTCAACGCAGGTCTTTAAAGAAATCGCATCGTAAACATCCTCATCAAAAAGTTCCGAAAGTTCTTTTAATTCGGATAGATTTAAATCTTCTATCGCACAGTTTTTATCAAGACATAAAAGAACAAGTCTTCCGATTACCGAATGTGCATCTCTGAAAGGCATTCCTTTTTTAACAAGATAGTCAGCTGCATCGGTAGCATTGGTATAACCCTTCATTGCACTGACAGCAAGCACATCTTTGTTAAATTTAAGTGTGTAAAGCATTTTTGTAAAAATACTGATACATTTGGAAGTTGTATCCAAAGCGTCAAAAGCAACCTCTTTGTCTTCCTGCATGTCTTTATTGTAAGCAAGAGGCAGGCCTTTCATTGTTGTAAGAAGCGAAACAAGTGCTCCGTAAGTTCGGCCGGTCTTTCCTCTTACAAGTTCGCAGACATCGGGATTTTTCTTCTGAGGCATTATCGAAGAACCGGTTGAATATGCATCGTCGATTTCGACAAACTTATATTCGTTGGAATTCCAGATAATTATCTCTTCGGAAAATCTGGATAAATGCATCATTATTATGCTTAATGCACTTAAAGTCTCAATCAGGTAATCTCTGTCGGAAACCGAATCCATGCTGTTAAAAGTGGCTGTATCAAAGCCAAGCTTCTCTGCCACAAAATCTCTGTCGAGATCATAAGTGGTTCCGCACAAAGCACCTGCGCCAAGAGGCGATAAATTAAGTCTCTTTCTTATATCTTTTAATCTGTCCTTATCTCTTAAGAACATTTCTGCGTATGCTCCGAGATAATGAGCCAGATTTGTAGGCTGTGCTTTCTGAAGATGTGTAAACGCAGGCATATAAGTATCTGTGTTTTCATCCATCTTTAAAATAATAACATCTATAAAATCTTTTAAAAGAAGACTGATTTCATCTATTCTGTCTCTTGTATAAAGCTTCATGTCAAGCGCTACCTGATCGTTACGGCTTCTGCCTGTATGAAGTTTCTTGCCGGTATCGCCGATTCTTTTAATAAGCTCTGCTTCAACAAAAGAATGAATGTCTTCGGCTTCGGAATCAAAGGTTAATTTACCCGTTTCGATGTCTTCAAGTATTGATTTAAGACCCTTAGTGATATCTTCGGCTTCTTCCCTGGAAACAATGCCCTGTTTTCCGAGCATTTCGGCATGAGCCAAAGAGCCTGTAATATCAGCTTTATACAGCTTTTTGTCAAAAGAAAGCGATTCATTAAAATCAAACATTTCTTTATCGTTATCTTTTGTGAATCTTCCGCCCCAAAGAATTGCCATAATATTCTCCTAATCTTATATTTGCAAAAAATGGAAACAGAACTGTTTCCATTTCTCATAAAAGCCGGAAATCAGACTTGAACTGACGACCCCTTCATTACGAGTGAAGTGCTCTACCGACTGAGCTATTCCGGCATACAATGTAAAACATTTTTATATTATAAACATTGTATCGAGTTAAATCAAGACTTAATTAATCTCTTAAAAGAATTTTACTCTCCGTCCGGTTTGTGCACAACAACCTGAGTAAACGGTATTTCTATATTATTTTCATCAAAAGCAATCTTAATGTTTTCCCTTACTCTGAATCTTGTTGCAAGGAAATTCTCGTTCTGAACATAAAATCTCGCGCAGAGACGAACGGAACTGGCTTCCCATGATTCCATAGCGATTACAACGGGTTTCTCGCTTAAAACATCCTTATCGTCTTCAAGAACCTTGGCGATAACATCTTTTGCCAGCTGGCAGTCGGCCGTATATGCAATATCAAGTTTCATGTCAATCATTCTGTAAGGAGTCTGAGTGACATTTACTAGTGATGAGTTTGCAAGAATGCCGTTGGGAAGAATAACCGTCCTGTTGTCTATTGTGTTTAACTTGGTGTAAATAAGACCTATTTCAATAACGGTTCCTTCATTGCCGTGAGAATTCTCAATTATATAATCGCCGATTTTGAAAGGTTTTAAAACGAGTATCAGTACACCACCCGCGATATTCGCTAATGACCCCTGAATCGCAAGACCTACGGTAACACCGGCAGATCCTAAAAGAGCAACGATGCTGGCTGCATCAATTCCCAGACTCTGAGCCACGATAAAAGCTACTAAAATATAAAGCGCTACAGAGATTAACGATGTAAGAAATCCGGCTATTCCGTCATCAAGTTTAAGTTTCTTGAAAGCCTTCTTTAAAAACTTCTTAAAAAACTTAACCGCCTGAACCGTAATAAATGCAAGAACCGCACAAAATACGACTCTCCATGCAAGGGAATATACTTTAATCCAAAACTGTTCACTTACCGTGCTGCTGAATGCACTCTTTAAAAATTCTGCCATAGTTTATCCTTATTTGTTGAAAGGTTTGAGTAATTCATCAAGCTCTTTCATGCGATTATCCGCATCTTTTTTAAGAGCTTCGATATCCGAGTTTAATTTATCCTTAATCTTTTTCTTTTCTCCGTCAACGAACTTTATCATTGCCTTCTTCTTTTTAAGGAAAATGACTTCGAGTTCTTTGTCCGTAAACTCTCTGTATTCGAATGCCATAATCGAAAGCGAAGGAAGTTTGATGGTTAAGTTCTGCGTATCGTTTGTTTCATTTTCGGTTGTCTGCAAAGATTTCCTGTTTTCAACGCCTTCACCGCCGTAAATAGTGCTGTCGGTAGTAAACACTTCTTTGTAAACACCTGCGTGAGTAACGGGAATTGTGTATTTCTGATAAGAATCGTTCGAGAAGTTGAATACTATTATATAGTCTCTTTCTCCGTCGAAATACTCTCTCGTAAATACCTGATTGTCGATACATTTATAACTGAAAGGCCTGTCTTCGTTGAAATTTCTCATTCTCATTTTATGAGATGTATAAATTCTTCTGAAGTCCGCATAGAATTTCTCGTATATTTCTTTTATGTCGGAATCGCAGCCCTTAAGTTCGTCGATATCTATATTCGTTAACTGTGCACCGTATAAAAGATGCTTAAAAATCACAGCAATCTTAAGATTCGAAAGCTTCTGAATCTTATCCCCGGGCATTCTGTCATAAATCGAAGCAAAATCCTGCGTGTTCTCTTTATACGAATACGGATAGATATACTTTTCGTCTTTCTTAGTAAAATGTGTGTAAAGAAGGAAAGAATCAAGCTTATCGCGTCTGAATGTGGGATCGAGTTTAAGGAAATCAAGTATTTCCTTGCAGGTTCCGGTATTTAAGCAAAAGTCAAAGCCGAGTGAATCTGCGCTTTTGCCTGTTACATTCTTGTAGTACGCATAAATGCTGGCAATCGATACCGCATTCTTTATTTCCTTATGCACGAATCTGTTAACTTCTTTTACAAACGCTATGCCGTTTGAATTTAATGTGCTGCCCCATTCTTCCGTTATAAATTCCCCGGCCTTTTTGTTGTAGTCATGGTAGAGAATAACTCCGGTGTTGGGACATACAAATCCGTTAAAATCGTACTCATTTAAAAAGTAATTTACACTTGATAAAAGATACGACTTGGTAAAAGGATTTGTATAATCATAAAGCATTGCCTTGTAGAAATTATGTCTTCCGAGTCTGTCATCAGCATTTTCGAAAAGTGAGCTTCCGTCAAATTTCAAAAGTCCGCTTTCACAGTCCGATGAATATGCCAGAGGCAGTTCGATAAAGGATATTATTCCTTCTTTTTTAAGCTTTGTGACGATATCTTTTAATTCGTTTACTTTAAGTCCGTTCGTAAAATCAATCGAATAAGGATTTAATATTTCATAAATGTCGTTAGGATTGTTTGATTTAAACAAATGTATAAAAGAAACCGCATTGTAATTAAGCTTCTTTGCATGATTAACAAGATATGTGCATACCTTGTCGGAATCCTTATAATCTTTGTAAAGTGCGTTTAAATCCGCTTCAAGTATCTGAAGTTCAAGATCTTTCGGACATTTGCTCTTTTTTAAGGGCTTTGTCGCAAATGCAAACGGAACACATACGGAATTTTCGCCGTTTATTCCGAGCGCAAAAGGATCGTTTTTAAATACTTTCTGTCCTTTGCAGTTAATAACATATTTGTATTCGGAATAATCTTTGATTCCGGGAACAAAGAGTTTGTAAACACCTTTCGCCTGGCCGTCAGCCTGCATAAGGTTTGCATTCTCTCTCCAGTTGTTAAAATCACCGACTAAAGAAACACCGTCTGCCGAAGGAGCATAAACGATAAATTCGTAACCTTCGATACCGTTATATTTCTTCTTGGTGCTTCCGAATACTTCGTAGGCTTTTACGGATTTGCCTTTAATTACATCTTTTACGGATGCATCAAGAGTAATCTTAAAGCTGTAAGGATCGTAAACTTTATCCAAAGTAAAATCTTTGTATTCTACTTTGAAATAATATGACGAATATTCAAAATTAAAAAACTCGGCAAAAAATCCCGCTTCGTCTACTTTTTCAAGCTTAAGGCTCTTGTTTTTGCCGTCCACGTTAAAATACGCGGTCACATTTTCCGCATCGGGATAAAAAGCCTGAATTAATTTGGATTTGCCTTTCTTTGAAACCGAAAGTATATCGCAGGGCTTGTTGCAGTCTGCGTATACTATCGCTTCAATGGCTTCCCAATCCATCATATTGTAATGTTTCTGATCCATAAGAATAACCCCCGGTTTATTTAATACAATGAATAAACATTCCGCTTCTAAGCTTCGGCTCAAACCATGTGCTCTTGGGCGGCATTAAAAGATGTGCATCCGCAACATTGAAAAGCTCGTTAATTGATGTAGGATACATTGCAAACGCAAGCACGCAGTCCTTATTGCATCTTCTTTCAAGTTCCTTAAGACCTCTGATACCGCCGACAAAATCGATACGTTTATCTGTCTTGGGGTCTTTAATGCCAAGCACGGGATCAAGTATTTCGTTCTGAAGAATAGATACATCCAGGCCCTTGATGGGATCATCGGATTTGAACTCATCTTTTACGCATAAAAGAGTCCATTTTCCGCCAAGTAACATTGAAACCTGGCCTTTTGCCGAAGGCTTAATCGGTTCATCGCTTTCAGATACTTTATCAAACACTTTGTAAATCTTATCGGCAAACTCAGCTTCGCTTAATCCGTTTAAATCTTTTACGACTCTGTTGTAATCCATGATCATAAGCTGATCGTCGGGGAAAAGAACGGAAAGGAAATAATTAAATTCCTCATCGCCTGTGTAGTCAGGATTCTCTTCTCTTTTCTTCATTCCAACCTTGCATGCGGATGCGCATCTGTGATGTCCGTCCGCAATATAGATAGAATCCATTCCTTCGAATGCTTTTTCAATTTGCTCTATATCTGATTCATCGGATATAATCCATGCTTTGTGAGTGATGCCGTCCTCTGCAATGAAATCATATAAAGCAGGTGTCCCTTTAATCTTAGACACAATAGCATTAATT
>CACWZK010000107.1 GCA_902765365.1 uncultured Lachnospiraceae bacterium | reverse complement strand
CATGAAGTACTTACCTTCGGACCGCTCGCGGTTGAGCCGACCTGCTTTAATATGGGAATTGGAGCAAAGCTCCTAAAAGAAACGCTAGCCCTTTCAAAAGAAGCAGGCTACAAAGGTATCGTTATCTGTGGCGAACCTGAATATTATCCGAAGCACGGATTTAAAACCTGTGATAATTTCGGAATCATTCATCCTGCATTCGGCAATTCCGATGCTTTTATGGCCTATCCGTTAAACGACGGTTTCGAGGAAATACACGGCACATATTATGAAGCACCTGTATTTGAAACTTGCGAAGATGAGGCTGAGATAGAGGAATTTACAAAAGGGTTTCCTTATTACAAACCGCTTAAACTTTCGTGTCAGTGGCTTCATGTAGAAAAGCTCGGGAGGATATCGGAGGTTCAAAAGAACAGCTTTAAAATCCGTTTCTTCGAGCAGGAATTACCGGCAAAGCTTAAAGGTAGCTTTTATGAGGAAGACTCAGAGAATTGGCCTGTTGTGGGCGATTATGTGACATTTCTTTATAATCCTAACGGAGAATGCACGATTCTAACCGTCTGCGAAAGGTCGAGTTTTTTACAAAGACCGGATCAGGCTAAAACCGGAGTTATGCAGCATATGGTCGCCAACGTTGATTACACTTTTATAGTGACTTCGCTAAATGACGATTATTCTTTTAACAGAATAGCGAGATATGCGTCCGTGGCACTTCAGGGCAATTCGATACCCGTTGCAATACTGACCAAATCGGACCTTTGCAACAATGTCGGAAGGTATGTAAGAGAAGTGGAATCGATCTCGGAAAATATCAGAGTGCATGCGGTTTCGGCCTTGCTTGATATCGGTCTTGATGAACTGGATGAGTATTTTAAACCCGGAAATACCATTTGTCTGATGGGTTCCTCGGGCGCGGGGAAATCGACTCTAATCAACTCTATTGTCGGCAAAGAAGTAATGAAAACTTCCGAAATAAGAGAGGATGATTCCAAGGGAAGACACACCACGACTCACAGGCAGCTGATTGAGGTTAAAGAAGGCGTTTTCATCATCGATACTCCGGGTATGCGTGAGATTGGCATGGCCAATACGCAGGATGGAATTGATGATACTTTTTCGGATATCGTTGAACTTATAGGCAGATGCAAATTCAGCAACTGCCGTCACGATACCGAGCCCGGCTGTGCGAT
This sequence comes from uncultured Lachnospiraceae bacterium, assembly GCA_902765365.1. Lineage (GTDB taxonomy): Bacteria > Bacillota > Clostridia > Lachnospirales > Lachnospiraceae > UBA3766. The sequence continues at coordinate 9,700 of CACWZK010000107.1, read as the reverse complement.
TAAAGCAGCGATTGAAAGCGGAGAATTATCCCGCGAAAGATACGAACTCTATGTGAATCTCGGAGCCGAGAACACGCGCAATTACGCTATGAAAAAAGACATAGCCAAATGGGCGAAGACGATGAAGAAGTTTAAGGATAAAAACAATCAGTGGGATTAAAGGTCGTATTTTTTTAAAATAAACCAATTAAAACGGATATTTTTCCATAGTTGGATTTTTAAAATATTCTCTTTGGAGATACTATATAGTCAGGAAATATGGTACAATTCAAAACGGAGGGAATGCTTATGAAAATCAAATGCGAATACTGTGGCTCCATGTTTGATGACACTTTGGAAAAATGTCCGTCCTGCGGCGCACCGAATCAAAATGTCAGAAGAAGTACCGCCGATCAGCCCACCACCATCGAAGGGCTTAAAGAATGGTATGAATCCAAGGGACTTCCTCCCTATGAAACCACGAGATTCTTTATCGGTATCGATTACAAATATCCCCGAGCTTTCGGTATTTACAAGGATGAAAATACCGGCAATTTTATAGTTTATAAAAACAAAGACAATGGCCAGAGAGCTGTAAGGTATGAAGGAAGCGACGAGGCGTATGCAGTAAATGAGCTTTTTATGCGTCTTAAGCAGGAGATAATCGAACAGAAATCAAGAAACGCTTCCGCGCAGCGAAATACCGACACATCGCCTGCGGATGCCCAGAAGTATTACGACAGTTACCATGCAAGACGTTCTTCGGGCGGCAGATCCAACCCTGGAGGCAGAAAGGCTTTAAGAACTGCATTAACCATAATAGGAATATATTTGGCCGTTCAGATTTTCGGACCGACTGCACTTTTTGGCTTAATTTTAGGTGAAGGACGCGGTGTTCCCGAAAAAGGATATTATTCCTATAACGGCAATACATACTATTCTTTCGGAGATTATTCATATGTCGATGACTCTGACAGATGGGCCGTTTACAATACAGCAAGCGGTGAATGGGAGACAGCCGATGTATCTGCCATTCCCGAATTCAAGAAAAACAGAAAAGCAAAAGATTATTATTTATCACGGGATTATTCAAACGATTACGATTTCCCGACTATCAGCGATACAAGGCTTTATTACGACAACTCATATAAGCCGGGCTATGTTACCACCGGTTATTACAGCTACGACGATAACGAATACTATCGTATGGATTCGTATGATACATCCAGCTGGTATGTATACTCCGACGAGTATGATGACTGGAGAAGCGTATCGTCATCGGATGTTCCGGAGGCACTCACCAATCAGTATGACGCCAAAGATTTTTATTATGTTCCAAACTGGAATTCGGATACACAGATAACCGATTTCAAGGATACCGAATATTATGCTCAATACGAGAGAGATCAGGAAGCGGAAAGACAAAGCAGCTATTCAAGCAGCGATGATTCGTGGAGCTCAAACGACTCTTCGGATTATTCGTGGAGTTCGTCCGATTCGTGGGATTCGGGCTCTTCAGACTGGAGCAGTGACTGGTAAAAGAGGTAAATATGGAATCAGTTTTTGAAAAAGAACAAGTAATACTGCCGAGTCTTTGCGACTACAGCGCTAAACTTTCGATTTCCGCAATCGCGGGGCTTTTTATGGATGCGGCCATGTATCATGCCGAGACTCTGGGCGTGGGTTTTACGGGATTTAATGAGAGGGGACTCTTCTGGATTGCTGCAAGAACCAAGATAAAAATCTTAAGAAGAGCGGATATGGCTAAGACCGTAAAAGTATCCACCTGGCCCGAAGAAGCCGGAATACTTAAATGCAATCGAGATTATGAGATAAGCGACGAAAATGGCGTAATAGCTTTAGGCAAAACAGAGTGGGCGATAATCGATGCTAAAACACATGTTCCGCAGAAAGCCAAAGGCATATATCCCGAAGGACTAGTAATCACGGATAAAACAGCCATCCCCGAACCGTTTTCTGTTATGAAAGATGACTTTGAGGGAGAACTTAAGGGCAGATATAATGTCAGAAGTATAGACACCGACTATGGCCGGCATATGAACAATGTCGCATACATCAAAGCAGTGGAAGGATTGTTTTCCTCGAAGGAGCTGGATGAACTTAAAATATCGGAGCTTGAAATCCACTACAAGAATCCATGCTTTGAAGGTGAGACCATATCTTTTTATATAAAAAAAGAAGAAGACTTCATGAATATAAAGATTGTCAAAGAAGACGGCTCAACTTCGGCTTTGGTAAGAATACATTAAAAAATGCGCCTTGCGGGCGCATTTTTTAATGATACAAACCAATACTGACAGTAGAAAATAAAATCTTCAATTAGTATTGGCAGTCAGTTCTTTATGTATTATATTTTTGTTATCATAAAAAAAGAAAAGGACCGGTTCGTTATGAAATTTAAATTAGGCGAAAACATCAGGAAAATGAGAAAAGAAAGATCCCTTACCCAGGAGGCTTTGGCTGAAGTTTTGGGAGTAACGGTCGGAGCGGTATACAAATGGGAAGCCGATCTCTCGATTCCCGAAGTGGAAATGCTGGTAAGAATCGCTGATCTTTTCGACACATCGGTGGATGCAATGCTCGGATATGAAGCAGCCGACAACCGAAAACAGTCAATTAGGGACAGGCTGACCATGTTCTTACTCCAAAAAGACAAATCGGGACTTGTCGAGGCTGAAAAAGTATTAGTAAAATATCCAAACGATTATGGCATACTCCTGATCGCCGCACATATGTATTCAGGTTTCGGACAGGAAGAGAAGAATAAAGATTTGATGCTTAGAGCAATCGATCTTTTTGACAGAGCATCAAATATCGTTCCTCTGGACGTGGACCCCAAATACGGAAGAACATCCATTTTTGGCAATATAGCTCAGCTCTATTTTGCAATCGACGAACACGACAAAGCTCTTGAAATGTTAAAAAAGAATAACGAGGCAGGAGTTTTTGATTCTCAAATCGGACTTATATCAGCGCTTAAAGGCGGTAAGGGCGAAGAGTGCCTGTCACAACTGACATTAAGTTTTTGGGACAATACCAATCAGCTTATCAATATAACGCTGGGATTGTTTTTCTTTTATAAAAACCGCGGGGAAACAGAACGCATAAAAGAATTGACCAGATGGGGTAATGAATATATAAAAAGTCTTCAGAAAAACGAAGAACCGGGGTTCCTTGATTATATGTCCGTAACATATCTTACACTGGAGAGTTTTGCTTATCTAAAAGACGGTGATGAAAAGAAGGCTCGGGAATTATTTCTCGGAGCAAAAGAAATGGCTGAAAAATTCGATTCTTCTCCGGATTATCATTTAAACATCTGTAAGCTGTTCGATTTCCCGACAAATATAAATTCGTACAATACACTTGGAAGAACAGCTGCTGAAGCTATAGATACAATTATAAAGATGCTTGATGATAAAAAATTCTCTACCATGTGTATGAAGTTGAACAAATAAAAGATTAAAACTTTAGGGGGTTCTATATGAAAATCAGAAACATTTATTTTAAGAAAGGCATTCCGTTTTTTTGCCTGACGATTGCTGCATTATGCATAATCGTGACACTGATATCGCAACTTATCGTATCAACTTATATGGCTTTTTTATTGGTTTATCCGATTAAATATCCATGGCAGGTTATTACACATATTTTCCTTCAGGGAGCGCCTCAGGCTCTTATTCCGCCTGAATATCCGTCTGATTATGGTATAAGATTTACAATAGGTCATCTTGGATATAATTTACTTTTGATACTGCCTTTCGGAATCCTGGTTGAAAAGATAATTGGAACTAAAAAGATGTTACCTATATTTGTTGCATCATGGTTGATAGATTTGATTGCCTGTATAATAATGGGCGTTTACTTTACTAAAAAAGGTGAAGAATTTGGCTGTCACGGTGCTTCCGGTTTGGCGTTCTGCTTTGTTCCGCTTGCGTTATATGCGATATTTGTTCTTGGAAAAAAATACGGGTTTGGAAAGCTGTTTAAACAGGTTTCGTTTTATTTTCTGATTCCTTTTTCGTTATTAACGTTGTATATAGCAATAAGTCCTTTCGTGGCAGGAGTACCCTCCATGATTATTCACCTTTCGGCTATAATTATCGGAGTGATATTTACTGTTGTTTATCGAAAGACGATTAATTCGTTTTTTGACGGGTATCATTAGGTACCCGTTCTTTTTTTATGATTTTTTCCTCAAATTCACAAAAAATACACAATATATATAACGATTATTAACAAATCGTTCCTTGTTGATTAATATGTTGGGTTAAAATAAAAGTTGGTGGAGAAACATCGGATTACCCGATTTTATTCATGTAAAAGAGGAAAAAATATGGAAAAAGACATTACGAAAATTAATGAGCTCGAAAAGCGTTTACGAGCCGAACACGAGGAGTTTAACAGAATAGTAGCTTCTTACGGGTCCGTTAATGATGATTTTGTCAAAAACAAGCTTAAATATCTTCAGGCAGAGGTTGACTACTTAAACAGCGGCGTCAAAATCTTAAATGAAGTCATGCTTGAAGACAGCTGATTTCTATGCCACATGGTGTGGACCATGCCAGATGCTTGAACCTGTTATTGAGGAAAAAACATCGCAAGAAAACCCCCTTCCTTTAAAAATTTGGGTAAGGGAAGATTCTCCTGTAGATTTAACTGAACAGGAAGTTAAAATCACTCCCGACAGAGAGGAAATCGTTCAGAATTACCTTGATAAAGTTGCAGGTAATAAGACAGAAGAAACTGTTGAAATCAAGAAAATCTCTAAGCCTGTTGTTGAGGTAAAGAAGAAAAAAGCTTCTCTCGAAAACAGAATCGGTCTTTTGGTTATGCCTATCCTGGCAGCTACACTTATTTTCATAAGTGTTATTCTTTTAGCCAGTGCACTCCCCGAATCAATCGGAAATATTGTTAAGCAGATTACCATGATTGCAGCCGGATATTCATTTATCGGTACAGGTCTTATTTTGAAGAAAAAGAAGAAGGGCGGAGCCTTCGGACAGATCCTTATGGCAATCGGTGTCGGAGAACTGTTTGTTTCACTCGTAGTTTGCAGATTTGTATTTAAATCAATCAGTGATTTGTGGCTTATTATTCTGATTTTTATCTGGTCTGCGGGACTGGTAATTTTGAAACGTTTCTCGAACACGCTTTTCCAGTTAATCGGAGAAATAGGTGTTTTAATTGCGATAGGCGTCGGTACATTCTATCCGAAATTCCACGACGGCGGATTAAAAGACTTGGTGGTTATAGCTGCTTTTTATGTATTAACCACAGCTATATTCTATTTTGTATTTAAATTACGTTCAAAAACTTCAAATGTAATTATTTTTCATTCGTTTAATATTGTTAAATTAAATATTTTGACCTTGGGAATTTGTTTTTGTGGTAGTCCGGTATTGCCTTATGGTATTACAGGAATAATTCTTGCTACTGTCAGCCTGGCACTGGCAGCAGATGCAGTATTCTCGCTTAAAGGTGAGTCTCTTGCCCATAAGATTGCAGGTCCTGTATTGGTGACTGCGTATTCCTTCCAAATGTTTTTTGCATCCATGCTCGGAACTTTGTATATAATGGGCAGAAACATAAAAGTTTTTGATTTTTTGAATGCAATCAATTTAATATATGATAAAAGAGCACAAATGATTTTTATAAGTGCGATATTTATAGTAGCCCTTATTCTGCTTGTTGAGTTTGTATGGAAAAAACACACTTCCAAGTATATTACCGAAGGCATCCTTGCACTGATTCTTTTAGGATCGTTTGCATGCTCGGCTCCTACGGTAAAATACGGTTTTCTTGCGATGATGATTCTTTTCACTCTTTTAGGATATGTAAGAAAGAATCATGTCCTTAAAATAAGTGCGCTTCTTTTCTATATCGGATATGCATTCCTTCCCGGAGAAGTGCAGTTTAGAATCTGTGTCGGACTTATTATGGGTACAGCGGTTTTGTGCCTTATTTACCTGACCAAAAAACAATACTGGTTTGCTTACAAAGTATGCGTATTCTTCTCGCTGATTTTATATGCGATAACCATTTCGTTCTATGTATCCAAGACGAGTTCGCAATTCGGATTGGGATGGATAATGTTACTGGCATTTACCGCGTTCCTTACTATTTTGACGATGTTCTCGGGACTTTCAAAAAACAAGGAAAAAGAATCGGATTTCGTCATTATACCGGAAATCCTGAATATTGTTATCACATCCGGATCGCTTATTCTTTCGATGTTTATTTGTGAGAAGGGAGGAACACTTGGATATATTCCTCTTTTGATTGGTTTCGCGCTTGTAATCATATCGAGTTTCAGAGGATTCATGCAAAACAGAATTCTTTGCAGAATCAATTCGATACTGGCACTTTCTGTCGGAATAATTACACTGACATCGTTTGATTATTCGGCATTCTGGTTTGCCACGATTGCAATAGCTCTCGGATTGACATTAATGTACATAAAAAAGGAGAAATATTCCTTTGCCGAAAAACTTGCATATTTCGTTCTGCTTCTGATATACCCCGGAGTAGGCGTTCGTTACTTTAGCGAAGTGCTGTGTGATTTATCGGCTGTTTCCTGTTTCGCAATCTGTACTGCGGTTGATGCGGCATTTGTATTACTGTTTAAGTTTTCGTTCCTTTCCCAAAATCCCGAGAGAGATGAAAATGATTTTGACTGGATAACATTTATTGCCGGGGCACTTGTGATTGTTGCTGCGATTGCAATTATTCCTTTTGGAGAAATATCCGACGGCTTCACGTTATTGGCATTTACGGTAATGTTTGTATTAACGTTTGTATGGCTCATTAACGGATTCCTTGCAGACAGGAACAAAGAAAAAATCGCGGTACTCGCTGTTGTACTGATTACTCTTTTAACCGCTTTTGTATGTGAGGGCTTTGAAATCGCATTCGGTATTTTTACGGTAATAACCGCTGTGGCATTCCTGGTTCTTTTATATATCATAAAAGAATCCTATCACATGGTATATAAAGCTGTTATGTACGGAGAAATCCTTCTCGGAAGCATTCTCGTTCCGTGCCTTTTCAGAGATACGCTTGCAGATATAAAATATCTCGGCGTCGGAGGTGTTATTCTTTTAGCAGTTTTGGCAGTAACACTGCTGTTTAAGTTTACTGCTCTTGCACGTAATGCGAATACCAAAGAAAATGATATGTCAATCATTACTTTCATCGCGGATATTGCAACAGTCATGTATGCGCAGGCGCTTGTGTGGATTTTCAATGAAGAAGGCAATTATGTTTCGACTGCCGTTCTTGCGCTGATGATTTGTATATGGTTAATCCATGGTTTTGTATCAAAAGAAATGAAATACAAAATTGCATTTATTGCTTCGATGTTTATGATGGCACTCTTCGCCTGGGCATTTGTTCCGACAATGTATGTTGTTATTTCGTCGGTACTTACGGTTTTATTCTTCGTACTGCTTTATACAACGGAAAACGCATATTCATTCTGGCAGAAAATTGCAATGTACTCACTGACGATGATTCAGGCGATTATATGTCCTGTACTTTACAGAACGACGCTTGCAACGCTTGATGTACTTATCACTGCGAATGTTGCATTTCTTGCACTCGTTATAATAAATACTCTGTTCAGATTTACGCCGCTTTCAAAAGATCCCGAGACGGATGAAAGTGATATGTCATTTGTGACATTTATCGTATGCCATGTGCTTGTTGTCGCAGGACTTATAATCACGTTCGCATATGAAGGACCGGCAGATATTTTAAGCGGAGTACTGACACTTGTTCTTATTCCGATGGGAACCGTATGGATCTGGAACAAAGAAGAAAGCATTCCGGTTACAATCGGCAAATATGCATTTGTTACCGAATATGTATTTATACCGTTTATCTTATGCTATGCATTTCCTTCTCCCGCATATGTTTCGAGTATTATAGGCATAGTGCTTTCGGTTGGATGTATTGTTCTCGGATTTGCCATGAAGATGAAAGGCATACGTATTTACGGTCTCGTTATATCGATGATAATGATATTCAAACTTGCACTCATAGATTTCGAAAAATCATCGCTTCTTGCCTACGCGTTAAGTTTCTTCATAGCAGGTATCAGCTGTCTTGTCATAAGCATGCTTTATTACTTCGTTAATGCTGCTGTCGGAGAAAAGAAAAAGAACAGTGCGGAAGGCTGATTTGGTCGGATAACTAAATGAAAAAAAAGAAGCACCCTCGGGTGTTTCTTTTTTGCTATTCCGTAAAAAAACAGGCACCCTTGAGTGCCTGCCTTAAATTACTTTTCTGATTTGTTTTTATAATACTTTTTAATCACCTTGAAGGTCTCATCGGAGATAACGTGCTCTATTCTGCATGCATCTTCGGAAGCGATTTTCTCGGGCACTCCGAGATCCGTGAGTACCTGACTTATAAGTACGTGGCGTTCGTAGATTTTCTTGGCCACTTTCAAGCCGGCGTCGGTTAACTCAACCGTTCCTGAGTCAGATGGCAGCATGGCCACATTTCCTCTTGAGCTTCTGAATCGAGCGCTCAAGTGGAAAGATTTCCGAAGCGTAATCGAGCGTAATATTCGTCATCCTCGTAGTTCGAAGGGTGGTCGACCGCCTTTTGACGTTGTCATGACGTTCAAAATACTCGTCCTTCAGCGTCTGTATAACTTGTCTGACGACCAAACGGAATTTCAGATCAATGATCGAATGACGTTCATGCGTTTCTTGAATCTTGGTCTTAACGACAAGGTTCCGGACGCGAAGACGATTTGGAAATTTCGGAACGATCTTGCGACGGGCTCCGTCGCCCGCATTCTTTTCAAGATCTTTGACGAGCGACTTCGCGCCGAGGGCTTGATCACTCATAACGGTTCCATTGTAGACGCTACGTTCGTAGAAGCGCCCAGGCAGCGCAATACGCCCGAGGAAAACGAGCATATTAAAAAAGGACAAACGCCTCCTGAATGGGAAAAAGAAGATCAAAAGTACAAGGGCGCTCAAAAGGATCAAGACGCTCGTTGGACGCGAAAGGGAGACGAGCGACATTACGGGTATAAGAATCATATCAAAACGGACTCCGATAGTAAATTGATCACGAATTATATGGTATCCGACGCGTCAGTCCATGATAGCAATTGTTGTATCCCACTTCTCGATTCAGAGGATCGCGTACTGTACGCGGACTCAGCATACGCGGGAAAAGAGATAGCTGATCAATTGCCTCCCGGCTGTAAGGGAAGAATCCTCGAAAAAGGATACAAAGGCAAACCCTTAACCAAGAGGCAAAAGTATAATAACAGACGAAAGTCTCGCGTTCGTTGCCGAATAGAGCATATTTTTGGCTTCATGACCGAAACAATGAAAGGCATTACCATTCGTTGTATCGGGATGGTTCGCACCGAGTTTAACATAGGACTTACAAACCTAATATACAATATGTGGCGTTATAGGTTATTAAAGGAAAGTATGTAGGGAAACTATGTCGATAACCGATGGTTATCGATGTAATATAAGCAAATTAAACAGGTTGAATGGTATTTTATAGTCAATTTTAGTTCAAGCGTCTGTTAATATTGGCAGTCTATGCAGTTGTATGGCGCCAGCTGTTAATAAGACGTAGTTTTTAGAGGTACCCAAAAAGATGATCAATAGCTCATCAGAGGATTTTGTTTGGGTTTTTAACGGTTGTACATCAAAGGGAATCGCGG
>CACWZK010000106.1 GCA_902765365.1 uncultured Lachnospiraceae bacterium | reverse complement strand
CTATGACAATCAGGACAATTTCCATTTTCATCTAATTGGCTTTCTGTCCAGAATGATTCACATGGCGTACAATAAAGACCTTTATATTCACCTTTATATATATCACCATTGTCATACATCTTTTTAAATATCTCTTGAACTCTTTTTACATGATCTTCATCAGTAGTTCTAATAAAATAATCATATGATATTCCTAGTTTGCTCCATAAATCTTTAGCATTATCAATAATTGGATCAATATATTCTTTTGGAGTTAGTCCTTTTCCTTCTGCTATCTTTTCAATCTTTTGACCATGCTCATCTGTACCTGTTTGGAAGAAAACATCATAACCCTGTTTTCTTTTAAATCTTGCAATACAGTCTGCGAGCACGATTTCGTAGCTGTTGCCTATATGCGGCTTGCCTGATGTATACGCAATCGCCGTTGTAATGTAATACTTTTTGTTTTCCATTTTATCTTCCTTCCTGATATCTTTTAATGCCGGGGTTAAAGCGAATCAAAAAACTGCTTTATCTTTTCAATGTCACAGGTAACGCTTCCCTGTATCATCTGCTCGCTTCCGCCTCCTCTGGCATTTAAGTTTTCTCTCATTTTGCCTGCAAGTTCTTTTAATGAAATGCCGGTAAGGTTTTCGTTCTTTCCCGCAACGAATCTGTAGGCATCGTTGTTTTTTTCAAACAATACAATAATGACCTTTTCTGATTCTTTTACGTTGTCGTTAATAAGTGTTCTTGCCTGGATTTCATCTATCGAATCCGCGAAATAAACTATATAAGCCGACTCCTGCATTCGAATGGTGTTTTTAAGTTCTTTTTCGAGCATCACGGTTATCTGTCTTTTAAGAGAAACCGTTTCTTCGTTTGTTTCTATGAGCTTAACATTCATCCTTTGTGCAGCCTCGGCGCATCTGCCTCGCTCGCAGGAAAGTATCTTCATGGTGTTTTTATTGTCGTCGTGAAGAGCAATGTAATCTTTTACGGCGTCAATTCCGGCTCTTAAAGTCAGTCGCATGCCGCCTCTGTGAGGGAAGAAATCAACTATTTTGACAAGCTGTATCTGTGCGCTTGAGTCAAGGCACGGAGCACAGCAGGCGCAAACGTCGTAGCCGTCTATTATTACAAGCCTTAAGTTTTCGGTAATGTCGAGTTTGCTTCGGTAACTTATCTTCTCTGCTTCTTCGGCGCTTGGAAGTATCGCATAAATCGGAACGTTTTCGGAAATGGCCACATTGGCTTTCATTTCGATTTCTTTTAAATCCTCCGCCGATATCGGTCCGTCGACATCCATTATCGCTTCAATGCTTTCAAGACTGCCATCATCGTTTCTTGTTTCGGAAAGATGAAAGCCGACATTGTCAAAGCCGAATTTCGCATGAATCAGACCGCAGATTAAATGCTCCGCATTGTGATTCTGCATTCGTCTGAAGCGAAGAGAGTAATCTATCTTTTGCAGAACTTTCGTTCCTGCCTTAATTTCATTTTCAAGGAAGTGAATTAACTCACCGTCGATTTCCTGTACGTCTTTTACGGGAACGTCTCCGAAAAATCCCTCGTCGCACTTCTGCCCTCCGCCTTCGGGAGCAAAAATCGTCGAATCGGTGATCACTTCATAACAATCTTCGTAGCCTTCTTTATTCGATTTTTCACATGTAAGAACGGTCGCTTCGTTCGTGAATACGGAAGCATCCGTGTCAAAAATCTTTAAAGTTTTCATATCATCTCTTTTAGGAGGCAGGCACCTAAAGGAGCCAGCCACCGTTTTACGAAATACGGACCGGACTGTTTCTAGCCCGGTCCGATTCAGTCGAAAGTTAAATACAATCGAAAAAATTATCTTCCTGTAGGAATGAAAGGTTTGATGGCCTCAGCAAGCTGAGATACAGGCATTGTCTGTAACCATACTTTTCCGGGTCCTGTAAGTTTGGTATTGAAGAATCCTTCACCACCAACGAGCTTATTGCCTAAGCCGCCCTTAACTGTTTCAATGTCCATCTGAACTGTGCCTTCCATAACTGCAAGAGAACCGGTATCAACCAACATAACCTGTCCGGGTGCAAGATCGTACTCGATCATTGAACCGTCGATTTCAAGGAAAAGATCTCCGCTTCCTGAAAACTTCTGCATTACAAATCCTTCGCCGCCAAGAAGGCCTGCGCCGAATTTCTTCTGGAATGTTGTTTCCATTTCTACTGTTGTAGATGAAGCAAGGAATGATTTCTTCTGAGCAACGATTGTCTTTCCGCCTTCAAGGCTGACTGCAAGAATCTTTCCGGGAACACCTGTTGTGAATGCGATCATTCCTTCGCCGCCCTGAGCGGTGTAAACGTTTTCGAAAAGAGCCTCGCCGGTAAGAGCCTTACCAAACATCTTGCCCAATCCGCCGGACTGAGTCTTCATCTCCATGTTAGGAGTCATCCAAGCCATAGCTCCTGCCTGACACTTAACACTCTCATTTGCTCCCATGTTGCATACTACAACGGGAAACGGTTCGCCTTTTACTTCGTACTTCATAAAATTACCCCTCCTATTTGTGGTATAGTGATTTAGTTTCGTATACAGGTTCGCATGTTAAATTTACCCCCAGCTTCCTGAATACATTTTTATCCACGTGTGAAAGAATCACACTTGAATGCACCTCTGAACCCCTAAGATTATGAATCTGTTCGATTGCCGCTCTTGCGTCCGGATCTTCTGCCGCACATATCGAAAGAGCGATTAAAACTTCATCCGTATGAAGTCTGGGGTTTCTGTTACCTAAATGGTTTACCTTCAGATCCTGGATAGGACCCAATGTGGTAGCCTTTATAAGCTCCTTTTTATCATCGATTCCGGCGAGTGCTTTTAACGCATTTAAAAGCATTGCACTGGAAGGTCCGAGCAGTTCGCTCGTCTTGCCGGTGATAATTCTTCCGTCGGGAAGTTCGATGGCTGCCGCAGGCTCACCTGTTGCCTCGGCCTTAACCTTGGCTGCCGATACGACCTTTCGGTCGTCCACGGTGATTCCCGCCTGCTTCATAAGAAGCTCTATCTTTAAACACTCTTCATCGTCTGCTATACCCTGTCTGCGCTGACAAAGAGCAGCATAATATCTTCTGATAATTTCCTGTTTGGAAGCCTCGCTTACGACTTCATCGTCGATTATACCGAAGCCTGCCATGTTAACGCCCATGTCTGTCGGTGATTTGTAGGGTGATTCACCGATGATCTTATCAAACATTGCGTTAAGTACGGGGAATACTTCCACGTCTCTGTTGTAGTTAACCGTCGTAATGCCGTATGCTTCAAGATGGAACGGGTCAATCATGTTGACATCCTGAAGGTCGGCCGTTGCTGCCTCATACGCAAGGTTCACCGGATGCTTAAGCGGAAGATTCCAGATAGGGAATGTCTCGTACTTGGCATATCCGGCTTTTATGCCTCTTTTATACTCGTGATAAAGCTGCGAGAGGCATGTCGCCATCTTGCCCGAACCGGGTCCCGGCGCAGTGATTACGACAAGGGAACGTGTGGTTTCAATATATTCGTTCTTTCCAAATCCGTCATCGCTTACGATAAAAGGAATATTGGAAGGATAACCTGCGATAGGATAATGTCTGTAGACCTTAAGGCCGAGCGATTCGAGCTTTTTCTGATAAGCCACTGCGCTGGGCTGTGATGCAAAATGTGTAAGGCATACACTGCCGACATAAAGTCCGTATCCTCTGAATGCATCAATAAGTCTTAAAACATCCACATCGTATGTAATGCCGAGGTCGGCTCTCATTTTATTCTTTTCAATGTCCGCAGCGGAAATAACGATAACAATTTCAGCCTCGTCTTTTAACTGCGAAAGCATTTTGATTTTACTGTCGGGCTTAAAACCGGGGAGTACCCTGGATGCATGATAATCGTCGAAAAGTTTGCCTCCGAATTCAAGATAAAGTTTGCCTCCGAAAAAGTCTATTCTTTCTTTGATTTTTTCAGATTGCAATCTCAGATATTTTTCATTATCGAATCCTATTTTGTTCATCATAACTGCCCCTTTTCAAAATCTCTTTAATTATAATAAAAAACGCCTTCATAATCAAGAAAAAGAAAAAAGAACCGAAATGCTCCGGTTCTTGTATTTTTATCTTTTATCAGAAGATTAGTCGTTGATACCTGTATCCTTTAAAAGTTTGATAACATCACCGACTGTTTCGATATTCTCAAGATCATCCTGGGGCATTTCGATTCCGAATTCTTCTTCGAATGCCATTACGAGTTCAAACAAATCGAGAGAGTCTGCACCAAGGTCATCCTTAAAAGATGTTTCTTCTGTGATTTCAACTCCCTGAAGATTAAGCTGTTCAATAATAATCTCTTTTATTTTATCAAGCATTGTGACACCTCATTTTTATATTAATAATTTTTTATTCTAGCCTTAACGACTATGAGTATATTATCAGTATATTTCTTTGTCAACCACAAATTTATATATTTACAGAAACTTCACAAATCGTTCTTAAAGGCGCTGAGTGGGTTGTGTCAGCCGCCCGCTTTGTCTTTAAAGCAGAGAATTATACACTTCACTTTTAGAAACACCGCGGTCCTTTGCAACGGCTTTCATGGCTTCTTTTTTATCCATTCCGGCGTCCAAATAAATCTTCATATGGTCTTCGACAGACATTTCCTGCCAGTTTTTCTGTATCTTTTCTTTTTCTGCATTTCTGTCAAGGCCTTCGATTACAAGCACAAATTCGCCCTTGGGTTCGTTTTTCTCATAAAAGAGGGCTGCGCCCTCAAGGTCGAAGCGTAAAACTTCCTCAAATTTTTTGGTAAGTTCCCTGCAGATTGCAATTTTTCTCTCGCCACCCAGGGTTTCTTTTAATTCTTCAAGCGTGCCTTTAAGATGGTGAGGCGCTTCGTAAACAATGAATGTGCGGTATTCTCTTTTAAGGTCTTCGAGGACCTCTTTTCGCTCTTTTTTATCCGAAGGAAGAAATCCCTCAAAGGAAAATCTTCTTGTGGAAAAGCCTGAAAGTGTTAATGCAGTGATACATGCGCAGGGGCCGGGGAGGGAAGTTACTTTTATGCCCTCTTCATGGCACATTTTTACAAGCACTTCGCCGGGATCGGAGATGCCGGGGGTTCCTGCGTCGGAAATAAGCGCTATATTTGTTCCTTCTTTTAACTTGTCGATGAGCGTGTACGCTTTTTCGGTTTTGTTGTATTCATGGTAGCTTGTCATCGGCACATGAATGTCAAAAGCGTTCATCAGTTTCATCGAGTTTCTGGTGTCTTCGGCTGCGATTAAATCAGCTTCCCTCAGGGTCTCGAGCACGCGCTCGGAGATATCCTTCAGGTTTCCTATCGGAGTCGGACACAAATACAAAATACCTGCCATTATGCTTCCTCATAGATTTTTGAAACTTCAGGTAAATAATTACCGTTTTCATCGTAGATAATCAAAGGCTTTTCCACTCTCATACCTGCATTGGCGCATTTAACGCCCTCAATTAATATCATATTCGGCTCGGCATCGATTCGCGGATAAACCACGCGAAGCCTCTTGGGCTCTAACTTGTTTTCCTTCATTTTAACGATGATTTCGTCGAGCCTGTCGGGTTTATGCACCATAAAAAATCTGCCGCCGTTTTTTAAAAGATACGACGATACCGACAAAACATCATTTAGGGTGCATTTTATCTCATGCCTTGCAACAGCCTTGCTCTCGTCGGGATTAACCAGCGCTTTGCCCGGTATCATGTAGGGCGGATTGACCGTCACGGCGTCAAAGGAGGCGTTTTCAAAACTGCCTCTTAGGTTGTTTAAATCCTCGCAGACTACATTTATCTTTTCTTCGAGATTATTTAAGATTACGCTTCTTTTGGCCATGTCGGCCACTTCTTCCTGAATCTCTACAGCCGTGAAATGCCCTGCTTCTGTTTTGGCTGATAAAAGAAT
>CACWZK010000105.1 GCA_902765365.1 uncultured Lachnospiraceae bacterium | reverse complement strand
ATTATACGTACAAATAAAGATTATATATGCCGAAGCACACCCGTAGCGGTGAAATCTAAAATGAATACGATAATCTAATTCGGCATACACAAACAGACCCATGGGGCCTAAATCAATTCGTCTGCATTTACCAAATCAAACTATCTAATTATCATTCTTTCACCTTCACACTTTTCGTGTGCCTTTCTTTTACTGTCGCAATAATAACATGAAAGATTTTTATCGTCAACACTTAATTATTTTATGAATACGAATACCCAGACTGTAATCATAGCATCGTAAATTCCATGGCAGATGATTAGAGAAAGCGTTGTACAGTTCTTAATATATTTTCTGCAAATACACCAGAAAACTCCTAAAAGAGTCGTAATAATAATCTGGAGAATATTAAGCGATGCTATGTGGAACAATCCGAATAAAACGGACGAAACTATTATCGCAATGATATCTTTATCGCTGATTTTTTTTATTTTGGAAAAAACAAATCCGCGGAAACAGAGTTCTTCAACCGCTGCGACAGATGCTGTGCAGTAAACAAATTCATAAATAAACTGCCAGAGATATTTGTATCTGTAGCCGTTATCTACGTAAGAGCCGAATCCTGCAAGATGCGGAACAAGTGTCAGTACCAGAGACATACCGATTCCCAAAAGAATGCCGATTAAAATCTGAAGTCCGATTTTTTCTTTCGAAAAGCCCAGATCGGACAGTTTATCTTTGGAGAATATCATGACTAAAATCGGAACTGCCGCAATTATCCAGTAACTTAAGATTAGTGTAAGCATTCTGGGGATTAATGGAATCAGCATAACCACATAGCGGTTAAACATTACCAGTCCGAACAGACACGAAAAAATTCCGATAATACCGATTATAAGCCCTGCCCATTCAGTTTTCTTACTGTTTTTTTCCATGTTTTTAATCCATTCTTTCGTTTTCGTTAGTAAAAAGTTCCCTGAATCTTCCCGAGAAAGCAGGCTCCATTCCCGCCACATAAAGATGCGAGGTATCGCCGAACGTATGCATTCTAAACTGTGCTATGCCTTCCCGTCTTTCCTCGGTAGCAACGATGGTTAAGGATGTAGGCGCCGCTATCGTCGAATGCCATAAAACAAAGGGCGGAAGATTTAAAAGATATGATAAAAGAATACATTCCAGTCCAAAGTGACAGAAGAATACAATCACATCACTGTTGGGATTAAGCACCTTAAAAAGCTTGCCCTCTTTTTTATATCCGTGCTTCTCTAAAAATTTATCAAATTCCGAATATATCCAGTCAACTTCTTCCCTTACCCCGGCGTCTTTAAGAGCCGGATAATCCGTCCATTTGTCAAAGTCAAAAGCATAAGGCATATTCGTCCAGTCTTTAGGCAGCCAGTCCCATGCAACACCGGTTTTCTCCGGACGTTTAACCACAGGAGCAAACTCCCTTAACCACTCAAGTTCCACAGCCTCCATATTCATCTTCTCTAAACTTAAGCTCGCTGTATCCTTAGCCCTGCCAAGCGGAGACACATAACATTCATCCGCCTTTATATTCTTCATTCTTTCGGAAAGCGCCTCGGCCTCTTTCCATCCAAGTTCCGTCAGCGAATCCTTTTCATAATCGGGATCGCCATGACGAACAATTATTATTTTCATTTTTTTAGTTCCTTAATGCTTTTGATAAAACTATGATTTTCATATTATTAAATATTTTTTTCCCTATTCTGAAGATTATGAAGAATCCGACGCACTTCCATAATTTTATTTTCTTTTCCTTTTGGAATCACAACATAATAAATCGTAAAATTTTTTACGTATATTCTGTAGTATTTGTATTGTCGTTCTTTTATCGAATGATATGCTTCAAATGATTCAGCATTAGGAAGTCTGTCCAATATAGCTTTTTCAATTTCATTTACCAATTCATTGGCTGCTTCTTTATTATGAAGAACTTCAGCTATATACACAATATGTTCTTCCAAATCATCATAAAAAAGTGGAAGATATCGCAGGGAGTAAGTTACTTTACCCATTAATTCTTCCTCTCAGTTTACCAAAAACCTCTTCATGAGACATACGATTACTGTTGGTTTCAGCATAAGAATCCGCTTCATCCAATGCTTTTTCTACATTCCCATTCATTCTGGAATAAGTGTCTATGCTCATAACCACCATCGAACCATAGCCGTTCTTCGTCAGAAAAACCGGCTCTCCTCCGCTAACGGCATTTTCAATTTCAGTAAATTTATTTCTTAAATCTGAAACAGGTCTAATAGAAATCATAAAAACCTCCTCAATATTTATCATAGATTTATCATAATTTTATCATAATAATGATAATTGGTCAATTTAACCCCATTACACAAGAGGTCGCGTTTGCGTCCTCTTGTGTAGCATACCATTTTGATATATTTTTTTATCTTAATTTTTCAGGCAGGAGGGGATTGGTTTTTAAGGTTGAACCATCCGTATATTTACTATACTTTTCATTAGACTTTAACTTCCTCGCCATGACCACCATTCTGTTACTGCCCGAGTGTGCGAGTTCGACGCTGCAAGAAGAGAGGGTAAGATATTTGTCGCCGATGTCGCATGGAATTTCGGTTTCAAGCCAGTTTCTTTTATCCACTTCTTCCATATATTTAAGATACTCAGGCTCGTTTTCCCACTCACTCTTATCCCAGTAGACAAAGTCATTATCCTTGGTGTCTATCAAATAATACGCGAAAATAATGTAGAAATCCGTTCCTTCTTCTGTTACGAGCTTAATCAAAGGATGGTTTTTATAGAATTCGATGTCCTCATAAAAGACTAAATCCGCAAAAACATCTCTGTCGTTATAACGGATATTATGGCCGTAAATTATATTGTTTCCGCTTTCTCTTTTAAGATCGGATGAAAGTGTGAGAAAAGGAACTCCGTAAGCATTATAGTCCTTATTCAGATCGTGCGTCAGATAAAAATCCTCATCATAAGGGCTCTGCATCAGGGGATGATTTAATACGGTATCTTCAATCGATATAAAACCTGCGCAGTCCTCATTGAAATCCTTATATTTTTTAAGAAGTTCCCTGTCGGCCTTTTCGGCTTTCGCCCGTTCTCTGTCTTTGCCGACATTTCTTTTAACCGTTTCTTTGGGTGTGGAAATCTCTTTGTAGGTCGCCGTAACCTTCATCTTATAGACAGTCTTGATATCATCTTTTATGAGGTCTTTTGTGGCAGTTATATCCTTCTTTTTTAAAGCCTCAAGGGCTTCGTCTAATCTCGTAAAATACATAACATCGGCCTTGTAACCGAGCGACTTTCCGTACCCTTCATACTCGGCATAGTAATCCCTGCATTTTGCCTCGTAGGCGTAGGCTGCATCTCTCTTTTCAACCACGGTTTCTTTGCCGTTAAAAACGGTTACATCATAGTATTTGTCGCTCACCCAGTCTGCTCCGGTTACGCGGTAATCATCGATTTCCTCATCGGAAATGCCTGCAATTCGTAATACATCTTTTTCATAGCCTTCCCATGAAGGATAGGCATTGTCAAGATCAACCTTAACCTTCCACTCTTCATTGCCGTCCATGATGCCTGTCCCAAAGAGCGAACAGTCGGAAGCGTCTCTTTCAAAAGTTCCCTCAATAGGCTCTTCGGCCTCTGCCCAGTATTCATCCGTGAAGCTTTTTTTGATAATTTTCCCGTCGGTTTTTTCTTCTTTGCCCGTGTCTTTGTTAATATACGCAATTTCCTTTAACTGCGGGATTTCGGGCTCTGTCTGACAACCGGAATATTCTGTTTTTAACGTAACTCTCTTATTAATCTTTGTCAGTTCTCCCCAGTTAAAAGCATCCGCCGATAAAAGGTAACTTATACCCGTCTCGGGCGAAACATAAACTATCTGCTCTTTGGCATCTTTTATATCTTCAACCTCAAGCTCCATGCTGATTGCAATGCTCTCGATACTTTCCGAAATACTGTACTTTGAATTTCCCGTATACTCGTATGTTTGTCCGCCTCTTTTGGTAGTCCGGGGCACATTATAATTTTTCTCCTCGGGATTTTGTGTATAAAAGAAATAATCCACCGTTATATATTCATCATCGCTCTTTTCTTCCTTATTTTCCTCCTTATCTGTTAAAGCAACCTGAGGTATTGAAACGGATTCCTCCGCGGAGGTTTCGGTATTTGCCGAAACCTCGGGAATATCCTCGTCTTTTAACAAAAAGTACGCACTGAGAGGAATCACAACAAGAAAAGAAGTAACTATGCAGATGATTTTTATTAAAATTTTCTTATTCATATTTTTTCCTTTCTTTTATGGCTTTTCGCCTTTTTATTAAGATAACCGTTGTTATGAAACTTCCTAAAAGAAGCAGTATCGATGATGCGTATAGACAAAACCACATATTAAATGTCGTTTCTTCGCCAAGAGTCGCGCCGTCCGATATTAAAAGAACCGAATATCCGCCCTCTCCGTTATCTTCCGTAATGTAATTGCTTTTGCTCTTATTCTTAAACGCAGGCTTAACCTTCATCATCACTTTCGCAAAATGAGGCAGTCTCTTGTCGAATATGGCCAGCTCGGCAGTCAGTATTCTTATGTCTGAATTGGTATAACTTAGATCAATTACATATTCATCGTCGTTTTCAAAATAATCCGAAGGAGCCTTTTCCTCGGTTATTTTATAAACCGAATGAGGCAGATCTAGCTTAAAATCTATTACTCCGTCGTCCGCTTCGGCTGAAGAAATGAGCGTTCCTTTTGGCACAATAATCTCTCCGCGGTAATTTTTTATATCCGCATCCGCGTACAGATTAAACTTTCCTCCCGACAGATTTTTACTGCTGCCCTTCTCCGATTTTGTTACCTTAAGTTTTATTTTCTGCCGCTCGTTTAAGATGCTCTTGTTCGTTAATACAAGCGCGGTATTCTGATCCTTGTATTCAATCGAAAAATCTGTTCTTTCCTCATCGATTATCATTCCGTAAGGTGCTTTCGTCTCAATGAGATAATAATTTCCTACAGGAAGATTCGATGTTTTCGCTTTGCCGTTTTCACCGGTCTCTATTGTCTCGATTAACTGATCTTTCGCGAAATAAAGCGTCTTGTTTCCGTCCCCGTCCAGGCTATCATCAAAGGTATAAATATCCTCTTTCGCAAAGACATTAAATACAGCTCCCTTAAGGGGTTTGTTTTCAAATATGAACTCTCCGTCCCTAAAATCCGTTAAAGTTTCACCTTCCTTGGTGATTTCAAGAACCCCGCGAACAGGCGTATTTTCCCAGGAATTCATAAAAGAAACTTCTTTCACATCACTCGCCGGATATGCGGCCGTAAAAGAAAACTCCGTCGGGTTTAATACATAATTAACCGGCGCCTGTATTTCTTTTATACTGTATTTCGCGTACGGAAGATCAAGGCCGAAATCGATTTTTCCGTTACCGTCGGAAACGGCCGTCGCTATAAGCTCGCCCGTCGAAACAAGCTTTGTTCCGTCAAATGCAAAAATATCCTCATCCGCATAAATACCGAACTTCGCGCCTTTAAGCGGTTTCTTTGTTTCCGCATCTTTTTTTAAAAGATTTAAGACTATATTTTGTTTTTCATCATAAAAGGAATTAAAGGAAATAACAGGAGTCGCAGAAGAATCGTTGTAAGAAAGTTCGAATGTTTTATGAGTATTGTCGATTACATATCCCGTGGGAGCAGTAACTTCCGTAAGATAATATTTGCCTAGATAAAGATTGTCCGCCGAAGCTATTCCGGATGAATCCGTGGTTAAAGTCGCGATTAAATCATCCTTTGCCGGTTTTTGTGATTTCGACCCTGCCTTTTTTAGGAGTGTTTTCAAATTCCGCAGTGATTATTTTATCCGTCCCTTCCATCGTAAAAGGATGCGTACTGTCAAATACTATTTCAACCGGGACAGCATCCGAAAGATAGCCTTCGGGAGCCTTAATCTCTTCTATCCTGTAAGTGCCTAAAGGAAGAGGAGACGTCGTGGTGACAATGCCCGTATCATCCGTGGTAAATGTATCTTCTCCGCCTATGGATACGTATACATCATTATTCACATCGTAGATTTTAAACTCTGCTCCGCCTTTAAGGATTATCTCTTTTGACTCCGAGTCTTTTTTGATTATCCTTAATTTTGCCGGAACTACCGTGTTTTTGATATTTCCGACATCCACCGTTATGTTGTGTTTTTCGATTTTGACTTCAAAAGGAGCACATGCACCGTAACCTTTCGGAACGACGGTTTCCGCAACGACATATGTGCCATAATCCAGAAGTGCGCTGACCGCTTTGCCGTCCGCACCGGTTTTAAGAACCGTGCCTCCCGAGGATGTTATTTTTTCGGGCGTTGCGGATGTAAAATCGTATGTTCCGTCAGGGTTAACCTTAAGAGTTGATTTCCTGTATACGCTGAAGCCGGCGCCCTTAACCGGAAGGCCGTCATCGCCTGTTTTTACAAGCGAAAACTTACCCCTTATCGTATTGTCTTTTTTATCTTTTATCTTGACCGTCTCGCCGTTGTTAACTATCGATACTTCAAAGTCATCCACCGCAAGTTTCCCCGCCGGAACAACCGATTCATGAACTATGTAGGTTCCGTATTCAAGATCCGGAGACTTTACCGTTCCCGAGGAGTCTGAAGTTATCCTTGCACATACCGGAGTGGCGGCGGAAAAATCGTACTTTCCGTTTTTTACCGTAAGTGCGCCCTTTTGATACACATCAAATCCCGCGCCCGCAAGCGGATTGCCCTTATCGTCGATTTTTTTGAAAGAAAATTT
>CACWZK010000104.1 GCA_902765365.1 uncultured Lachnospiraceae bacterium | reverse complement strand
CCTGGTGTGTTGTTTGGCGGGGTCTTTGGCGACTGGGGGTTGCTTGGGGACGGGGTTGATGTGTCATTTTGAGTTTATCGCAAAATGACACATCACCCCCGTCCCCAAGTGCCATTTTGTGCAAAACAAATGGCCTCTTTTTCAAGAGGCCATTTGTTTAAAAATCGTCTTCATCAACAGGCTCGCCGTCTTCGTATTCCTCTTCTTCGGGAACGTATTGCTGTTCCGGCTTAATCTGATTTGTAGGTTCCGGAACATTTTCTTCAAGCAAAGGAGCAATCTCTGCTCTGTTTTCTTCAATCTTTGAATACAGCGCATCAAGTCTTGCCTGTGCATCTTCAAATGTTTTATTGTTCTTAAGCATTACTTCTTCGATGGCTTTCTGCATATCAACCAAAACGTCATCCATATAGAAGTTCATACTCTTAATGATGTCTTCTTTGTAATCTTCTGCTTCGTCAACGCTTCTCTGGGAAAGAACCTGAGCTTCTTCTACTAAAGCATCGGCCTGTTTTTGCGCTTCAAGCATAATTTCGTTTTCCGAAAGCTTGTTCTGAAGCATTTCTTCTGTCTCAGCAGCTTTTTCCATAGCTTCCTGCTCGATTTCGTAAGCCTTTGCATTGGCTTTGTCAATCTTGTCATGAGCAAAAGCCTCGGCGCTCTTTAAAAGTTTTTCTCTTTTTGAAAGAACGTTGTTGGCAAGCTTGATCTGATCGGGAATCATCGATTTGAGTTCTTCGAGCTTTTCAAAAATAAGATCGATTTCGACAAGGATCATTCCTTTTTTTAATTTGGAAGGCTTGCTTTCTTCAAGAATTTTTTCGATTTCTGAAATCTTGCGTTCAAGTCTCTGAACATCAACATTATCTTTTTCGGCTGCCATTGAATTTCCCCTCTAAAAAATCAATATTTTTAATATCCAAACTTTTTGTACAAACTTTCGGCAACACATTCGGGTACGAATTTCGAAACATCACCGTGGAAACTTGCAATCTCTCTTACCGTTGTGGAAGAAAGATACGAATATTCCAAATCGGTAGATAAAAATACGGTTTCAAGCCATCCGCCCGATATCAAATAATTGGTCTGCGCCATATGAAGTTCGTATTCAAAATCCGTTAAGGCCCTTAAACCTCTTAAAACCACGTGAACGTCTTTTTCACGGGCATAATCGATAAGAAGACCTCTGAATGTGTCGATTATGACATTGTCATAATCCTTTGTCACATCTTGTAACATTTTAACACGTTCTTCAACTGTAAACAAGGGACTTTTTTTATTATTGTCCAAAACGGAAACATATACCGTATCATAATTTTTTGAAGCTCTTTTGATAATATCGATATGTCCGTAAGTTACAGGATCAAAACTTCCGGGATAGATGATTGATCTGTTCATTTAAATGCCTTTCTTTTGTATAAATACATGCTTATTTGTTTTATATTCTTTTATCTTAAAAATTTCAAGATTTAATTCGTCAAGAAAATCAAATCCGGCATCATAATCGCATTCTACTACAATTATCGTATCCTCGCCAATTAATTTGAGGGAATCAAGCAGAGGAATAACATCTTTTTCAAGATGAAGCTTAAAAGGAGGATCGATAAAAATAATATCGGGCGTTTCTTTTATGCGGTTTTTTATAAAAAAGGATACATCCTCTTTGTAAACCACAGCCTTATCAGAAAGTCTTGTCTTGTTAAGATTCTCCTTGATGCAGTTGACCGCTTCTTTGGAATTGTCGCAAAAATATGCTTTTGCCGCGCCCCTGCTTAACGCTTCGATACCGATTGCACCGCTTCCGGCAAACAGATCGACAAAAACCGAATTGCCGATATACGACTGAAGACAGTTAAACAGAGTCTCCTTGTACTTATCGGTCGTCGGTCTTGTATCAAAGCCTTTGGGAGTTATTAAATTTATGCTTCTTGCAGTTCCTGCGATTACTCTCATATTAAAGTCTTAACTTGTTTCCTTTACCGTCTCTGTTCGCAAGTTTAATCTTGCCCGAAGGGATTTCACTGTCATTATACTTAATAACCGATTCGATTGCATTACCGGTAAAGAATACTTTATCGATTAAAGCTTCACCGTTTAATTTCATGCCTCTTACTCCGACGGCCATCTTCTTCTTTTCGGGAATCTGTTCAATCGGGAATTTAAGGAAATATCCGTCGTTTGAAACAAGAATGATGTTCTTTTGCTCATTTAAAATGCTGACCGAACAAATTCTGTCCCCATCCGTAAGTTTCGTTGCCTGGATGGTCTTTCTGGTAACGTCGAATTCTCCGCCGTCAACTATCTTCATGTAACTCATCTTCGAAACAAATATCAGTCTGAAAAGATTTAAATCCGACTGCGAGCATAAAAGAAGTATGCCCGAATCGTTTGATGTATAAGTCGTAATGTTATCGATAGGAATACCTTTGTCTCTGATTTTTCCGAGCGGAATATCGGAAACTTTGGCTGTATAAAGCATACCGTTGTCGCTGAAGAGACAAACTTTGCCTGTATTCTTGCAAAGAACGGCAAATTTGCTTTCTTCCCTGATGGATTCGATGTTTCTTTCGTATGTGGGAAGATCGACAGCCTTCACATATCCGAATCTGTCCATCAGAACGTAAACGTCCATCTCTTCCATCTTCTTTTCTTCGTAAACGGCTTCGCTTTCGTTGGTAATAACCGTTCTTCTGGGAACAGCATATGCTTTTTTAAGTTCTTTTAACTCTTCGGCGATAACCTGAGTCATAGAACTTTTTCTCTCAAGAATATCCTCGTATCTGAAGATGTTTGCCATGGTCTGTTCGTGTTCTTTTACGAGCGCATCAAGTTCGAGGCCGATTAATTTATAAAGTCTCATTTCAAGAATCGCATTGGCCTGTTTCTCTGTAAACATAAGCTGCATTGCCATTATTTTAGACTCTTTGGACTTAAAATGAATGCCGTCGGTAACACCTTCGACCAGACATTTTTTGGCCATTGCACGGTCTTTTGAACCTCGTAAAATCTCAATTATAAGATCGATTACATTGCAGGCCCTTATAAGACCTTCCTGAATTTCTCTCTTTTCTTCTTCCTTGGCTAAAAGATTGGTATATTTTCTGTTGTTGAATTCATAAGAAAACTCTACGCAGTCGGCGATTATGTCTCTTAAGGACATTGTTTCGGGCTTGCCTTTTGATATTGCAAGCATATTTACGCCGAATGTATCTTCAAGTTTGGTCTTCTTGTAAAGCATGTTCTTGAAGTTTTCGATATCGGTATCTCTTTTTAGTTCGATTACGATACGGATGCCTTCTTTTGAACTCTGATTGGAAATGTCTACGATGTCAAGAGCTTTCTTGGATTCGTAAAGAGCCGCAATATCTGACAAAAACTTTGAAATATTGGCTCCTATCATAGGATAGGGAATCTCTGTTATAACAAGATTGGTCTTACCGTTCTTGCCTTTTTCGATTTCTACTTTTCCACGGACCTTTATTTTGCCGACACCGGTCTCGTATATGTTTAAAAGTTCATCTTCGTTTATGACAATACCGCCTGTGGGAAAATCCGGACCTTTAATATATTTCATCAAATCCCTGGTGGTCATATAAGGATCGTTTAAAAATGCAAGTGTTGCATCGATAACTTCGCCCAGATTGTGAGGAGGTATGCTTGTAACCATGCCTACCGCAATACCCTCGGAACCGTTTACAAGGATATTGGGAAATTTAACCGGCAGTACGCTGGGTTCTTTTTCTGTTTCATCGAAATTGGGCACAAAATCAACGATATCCTTATCAAGGTCTGCAAGGAATGCCTCTTCGGTAATCTTCTGAAGTCTGGCTTCGGTATAACGCATTGCAGCCGCGCCGTCGCCTTCGATATTGCCGAAGTTACCGTGTCCGTCTACAAGCGCAAGACCTTTTTTGAAATCCTGGGTCATTACAACCAGTGAATCGTATATCGACGAATCGCCGTGAGGATGATATTTACCCATTGTATCACCGACAATTCTTGCGGATTTTCTGTAAGGTTTGTCATGTTTGATTCCAAGTTCGTGCATATCATAAAGAACTCTTCTCTGAACGGGTTTTAAACCGTCTCTTACATCGGGAAGTGCTCTTGCGGTAATAACACTCATCGCATAATCCACAAAGGATTTGCTCATTACTTCGGAATATTCACTTTTTATAATTTTTCCGGCCATATTAATTAAAATTCCTTAACTGATTTATAACATTATTTACAGTTCATACTGTATCTACTCAAAATTAAACATCCAGTTCAGCTTCATTTGCGTGTTTGTAAATATAATCTCTTCTGATGCCTACATCGTTGCCCATCAAGAGTTCGGTCAGTTTAGAAGCCATCGAAGCATCTTCAATCTGTACCTGTCTTAAATTTCTTCTCTCCGGATCAAGAGTGGTCTCCCAGAGCTGCTCTGCATCCATTTCACCCAAGCCTTTGTATCTTTGAAGAGTAAATGGACCTTTATGTTTCTTTCTGTAAGCCGCAAGCGCTGCATCATCATAGAGATACTCTTCCTCGCCCTTGGAAGGAATTGCCTTGTAAAGAGGAGGCATGGCGATATAAACATGTCCTTCAAATATAAGTTCGGGCATAAATCTGTAGAAAAGAGTAAGCAAAAGCGTTGAGATATGAGCACCGTCGACATCGGCATCAGCCATTATGATAATCTTGTCATATCTTAACTTCGTAATATCGAAATCATTGCCGAAACCTTCGGAAAAGCCGCAGCCAAAGGCGTTAATCATCGTCTTAATCTCAGCATTTGCCAAGATTTTATCCATACTCGCCTTTTCTACATTAAGTATTTTACCTCTGATAGGAAGAATTGCCTGGTATTTTCTGTTTCTTGCAGTCTTTGCTGAACCGCCCGCGGAATCACCTTCCACGATAAATATTTCGCATTTTTCGGCTTCTTTTGACTCACAGTTCGCAAGCTTTCCGTTTGAATCAAAGGAAAACTTCTGCTTTGTAAGCATATTGGTTTTAGCTTTTTCTTCGGCTTTTCTTATTTTGGCAGCCTTTTCGGCACAGCCGATTATGGTCTTAAGCGTTTCGAGATTTCTGTCGAAGAAAAGCTGTGCTTCGTCATTAATTACTTTTGAAACTGCTTTTGCTGCATCCTGATTGTCTAACTTGGTCTTGGTCTGACCTTCGAATCTGGGTTCGGGATGTTTGATTGAAAGTACGCAGACCAGGCCGTTTCTTACTTCGGCACCGGTAAAATTCGGATCTTTATCTTTTAAGATGCCCAAAGACCTCGCATAGTTATTTATAATCTGTGTGAAAATAGTCTTAAAACCTGTTACATGCGTTCCGCCTTCGGCGTTGTAAATATTGTTACAGAAACCCAGTACGTTTTCATGGAACTCATCCACATACTGGAAAGCGCAGTCTACAATCACATGCTCGCTCTGACCATGCAGACAGATTACGTCATGTAAAGCTTCCTTTTCGGCATTTAAATCTTTTACGAATCCTTTAATGCCCTCTTCCTCGTGATATACGATTTTTTCTTTTACATCACGCTTGTCTTCGAAAATAATTGTAAGTCCGGGATTAAGATATGCTGTCTCGTGAATTCTGGATTTAATATCTTCGGATCTGAAATATGTTTTTTCGAAAATGGTATCATCGGGGGTAAAGGTGATCGACGTCCCTGTTTCTCTCGTCTTACCGCATACAGGCAAAAGTCCGTCTTCAAGTTCGAGAACGGGCTTTCCGAATTCGTAAGCATCTTTATAAATGCATCCGTCTCTTTTAACCGTAATATCAAATCTCTTTGACAGCGCATTAACTACAGATGAACCTACACCATGCAGACCACCGGCATTTTTATAAACATCATTGTTAAACTTACCGCCCGCATGAAGTGTGGTAAGTACAATTCTCTCGGCCGTAATGCCTTTTTCGTGTCTGTCTACGGGAATGCCTCGCCCGTTATCGGAAACTGTCGCCGAACCGTCAGCATTAAGCGTAACATTGATGGTATCGCAGTAACCCGCCATATGCTCATCGACAGAGTTATCCATTATTTCGTATACAAGATGATTAAGTCCTTTGGTAGATGTCGAACCGATATACATACCGGGTCTTTCCCTGACGG
>CACWZK010000103.1 GCA_902765365.1 uncultured Lachnospiraceae bacterium | reverse complement strand
ATGGTCGGCGGTATCTCCGCTTTGATCGGTGCAAAAATCCTTGGTGCACGTATCGGTAAATTTACAAAAGACGATAAGGGAAAAATCGTTAAAGTTAACGCATTCCCCGGCCACAACATCGCAATCGGCGCTTTGGGTGTATTCATCCTCTGGTTCGGATGGTACGGTTTCAACGGTGCGGCTGCAACAAGCCTTCCCCAGTTAGGATCTATATTCCTTACAACAACCGTAGCTCCCGCAGTTGCAACAGTTGTATGTATGATCTTCACATGGATCAAATATAAGAAACCCGATGTTTCAATGTGTCTTAACGCATCACTTGCAGGTTTGGTAGCCATCACTGCTCCCTGCGACGTAACAGATGTGACAGGTGCTATCTGCATCGGTGCAGTATCAGGTTTACTCGTAGTATTCGGTGTATGGTTCCTTGATTATGTATTAAGAATAGACGACCCCGTAGGTGCAGTAGCAGTTCACTGCTTAAACGGTATCTGGGGAACAATCGCTGTAGGTTTGTTTGCTACTCCTTCGGCTCCCGGTTATTCAATTGCTGATGCAAACGGCGTTCAGATGGCAGGTCTCTTTTATGGTGGCGGATTTAAACTTTTAGGAGTTCAGTTACTTGGTTTCATAACCGTTGCTTCCTGGACCGCAGTTACAATCACAATCGCATTCTTTATTATCAAAGCCATCGTTGGTCTTAGAGTATCAAGAGAAGAAGAATTAACAGGTCTTGATTCGACAGAACACGGTCTTCCTTCAGCATATGCAGGATTTGCAATGCAGCCCGAATATATCGAAGAAGGTGCGGTTGAGCCTGTTGTAGTAACCGGCGAAGTTCCCGTTGCAGAAGCTGTAGAAGTAAAGAAGATGCCTACATTTACAGGCGACGGTCACAAGTATACAAAGGTAGAAATCATCTGCAAGGAAGCAAAGTTCGAAACATTAAAGACTGCAATGATGAAACTCGGTATTACCGGTATGACAGTATCACATGTTTTAGGATGTGGCGTACAGAAGGGCAAACCGGAATACTACAGAGGTGTACAGATTGAAGCTCACCTTTTACCCAAGATTCAGGTTGATATCGTAGTAAGTGCTGTTCCCGTAAGAGACGTAATCGAAACTGCCAAGAAAGTCCTTTATACCGGACATATCGGCGACGGAAAGATCTTCGTTTATGACGTTGAAAACGTTGTAAAGGTTCGTACCGGCGAAGAAGGTTTTGATGCACTTCAGGACGTTGAGTAAGGCAGAGCCCGGCACCCTGCGGGAGCCGGGCACTGGAAAAGAATAATCTAAATTATCGGTGTCCGGCTCCCGCAAGGGTGCCTGACACCGTAAAAATAATTTAAAGGAAGATTAAAAAAATGTGTTCAATAATGGGTTACTGCGACATAAGCGCAGATGAGGATGTACTAAAAAAAGGAATGGAAAAGACCGTATCGAGAGGTCCCGATGCAATGAAGGTGATTGATACGGGTTACGGTCTCTTGGGATTTCAGCGTCTTTCCATCATGGGATTAACCGAAGCCGGAATGCAGCCTTTTGAATTAGACGGAAACTACGTTGTCTGCAACGGTGAAATATACGGATTTGAAAAATTAAGAAAAGAACTTAAAAGAAAGGGCTACTCTTTTATGAGTGATTCGGACTGCGAAATTCTTTTACCCTTGTACAAAGAATACGGCACCGAAATGTTTAAGATGCTTGATGCCGAATTTGCCCTGATTTTATATGATAAAAAAACCAATGAATATATTGCGGCGAGAGACCCCATCGGAATCAGACCGCTTCACTACGGATATGATAAAAACGGCGTGATTCTTTTTGCTTCCGAAGCAAAAAACCTCGTCGGAATATGCGATAAGATTATGCCCTTCCCTCCCGGACATTACTATAAAAACGGTGAATTTATCAAATACCGCGATATGACGGAAGTTAAGGAAGTGCACAGTGATTCGCTCGATGTAATCTGTAAAAACATTCGCGAAAAACTTATCGCAGGTGTCGAGAAAAGACTTATCGCGGATGCCAAGGTCGGATTTCTTTTATCCGGCGGTCTCGACTCATCTCTTGTATGTGCCATAGCACAGAAGAAAAGCGACAAGCCCATCAGAACCTTTGCAATCGGAATGACCGAAGATGCAATCGATTTAAAATATGCAAAAGAGGTTGCCGACTATATCGGAAGCGACCACACGGAAGTTTTTATGACTCCCGCAGATGTCATCAATTCTCTGGAGGATGTTATACATCTTTTGGGAACTTTTGATATCACTACCATTCGTGCAAGTATGGGTATGTATCTTCTCTGCAAGGCAATTCACGAACAGACTGATATTCGCGTGCTTTTGACAGGTGAAATATCCGATGAACTATTCGGCTACAAATATACAGATTTTGCTCCCAACGCTTATGAATTCCAGGAAGAATCCAAAAAGCGTGTCAGAGAGCTTCACATGTACGACGTGCTTCGTGCCGACAGATGTATAAGTGTTAACTCTCTCGAAGCCAGAGTTCCTTTCGGAGATCTTGATTTCGCGGAATATGTAATGAGCATAGATCCCGAGCTTAAATTAAACAAATACAACAAAGGAAAATATCTTCTTCGTCATGCTTTCGAAGGTGATTATCTTCCTCACGATATTCTCTACAGAGAAAAAGCTGCATTCTCCGATGCAGTAGGCCATTCAATGGTCGACTACTTAAAGGAATATGCAGAAAAAATGTATACGGACGAAGAGTTTAAAACTCTCTCCCAAACATACACACATGCGAGACCTTTTACCAAGGAATCTCTTCTTTACAGGGAAATCTTCGAAAAATACTATCCCGGTCAGGCTGAGATGATAGTTGATTTCTGGATGCCCAACAAATCCTGGAAAGGATGCAACGTCAACGATCCTTCCGCCAGAGCCCTCTCCAACTACGGCGACAGCGGAAAATAATCCTTGGCGAACATCATATAAAAATCTTCCTTAATATGAAAAAAGTTCATGTTCACGCGTGAACTTTTTTCTTTTGAGATAATTGACAAACGCACGAAAAAAGTGTATATTTTCGTTTGTAAAGGCAATGGCGTCTTTAATGTGTAAAAACATTAAGGACCCATTGTCTCTTTTTTTATGATTTTTTGGAGGATTTTTATATGGCAAATTGCGCAATTGTCGGTATCAACTGGGGCGATGAAGGTAAAGGCCGAATGGTTGACCTTCTGACCGAGGATTATGATGTAGTAGTTCGTTTTCAGGGCGGCGGTAATGCAGGTCATACCGTCATCAATGACAAAGGAAAATTCGCACTTCATCTTCTGCCCTCCGGAGTATTCAGAGACGGTGTAGTGAATATTCTCGGAAACGGTGTGGCTCTCGATCCCGAGAACCTCTTAAAAGAAATCGAAGACGTTACTTCGAAGGGTGTTTCCATTACACCCGAAAATCTTAAAATCAGCGACAGAGCTTCTCTTTTACTCCCCTGGCATCGCGAGCTGGACGAGCTTGAAGAGAAAAGACTTGCTGACAAAAAATACGGTTCCACCAAACAGGGAATCGCACCTTTCTATTCAGACAAATATCAGAAGAAAACCGTTCTTGCCGGAGAACTCTTTTATCCGGAAGAATTAAAGTCCCACCTTGCAGACCTTCTTGAGTGGAAAAATCTCACATTGACAAAAGTATACGGTGCCGATCCGTTTACAATGGAAGACCTTGAAAAATGGCTCTCGGACTACTGCGAGAAAATCAAACCTTTTGTTGCTGACACAGGTCTTTTCTTAAAGAATGCACACAGTGAAGGAAAGCAGATTTTATTCGAAGCACAGCTTGGTTCACTCCGTGATCTTGATTACGGTATCTATCCTTACACCACTTCATCCAATACAACCGCTGCTTTCGCACCCATCGGTTCGGGCTATGCGGCTGCAAAGATCGATGAAGTAATCGGTGTTGTCAAAGCATATTCAACATGTGTCGGCGAAGGACCTTTCGTATGCGAAATGTTCGGAGACGAAGCAGAGGAACTTCGAAAAGCAGGCTTTGAATATGGTGCAAAAACCGGCCGTCCGAGACGTGTCGGCCCCATTGATATCGTAGCCACGAAATACGGTGTCGAAGTTCAGGCCGCTACCCAGATTGCTCTTACCAAACTCGACGTTCTTTCATACATGGATGAAATTCCCGTATGTACAAAATATATCGTAGACGGCAAAGAAACAGACCGTTTTCCTTTCCCCATGGCGCTTAATAACGCAAAGCCCGTTATCAAAACTTTCAAGGGCTGGAAATGTGATATTTCCGGTGTCAGAAACTGGGAAGATCTTCCCGAGGAAGCAAAGGAATATGTCCTCTTCATCGAAAAGGAAATCGAATGTCCCATCAAATATGTTTCGGTCGGTGCTGAGCGTGAAAGCATCATTGTGAGGTAAAAATGAACGATAAGATTTTAGTCCTCGATTTCGGCGGACAGTACAATCAGCTTATCGCACGCCGTGTCAGAGAACATCATGTTTATTCGGAGATTAAGCCCTACAACAAAATCTCCGTTGAAGAAATAAAAGAAGCCGGCTACAGCGGAATTATATTTACCGGCGGACCTAACAGCGTATACGATGAAAAATCACCGCACTACGATCCTGCTCTTTTAGGAGCGGGAATACCAATACTCGGTATCTGCTACGGAGACCAACTTATGGCTTATATGGCAGGAGGAAAAGTCGAAAGCGCAGAGAACTCGAGCGAATACGGCAAAACCATGGTGACATTTGAAGAGAACATTCTTTTTAAGGATATTCCCGAAATGAGCATCTGCTGGATGAGCCACACGGACTTTGTAAGTGTCCTTCCCGAAGGATTTAAGCGAATCGGTTATACCGACAAATGCCCCAATGCCGCTATGTGCGATGAGTCAAGAAAACTCTACGGAGTTCAATTCCATCCCGAAGTAACACATACCGAATACGGCAAACAGATTTTATACAATTTCCTTTTCCATATCTGCAACTGTTCGGCCGACTGGGAAATGGAAAGCTTCGCAAAGAGCTGCATAGAAAAATACCGTGAGGAATTAAAAGACAAAAAAGTTTTGCTCGCTCTCTCGGGCGGCGTGGATTCATCGGTTGTTGCCCTTCTTTTACACAATGCCATCGGTAGCAACTTAACATGTGTATTCGTGGATCACGGGTTATTAAGAAAGAACGAAGCGGATTTTGTCGAGGAAACTTTTAAGGGCAAATTCGGACTTAATTTAATAAGAGTAAATGCAGCAGACAGATTTTTGTCAAAGCTTGCCGGCGTTTCTGATCCTGAGACCAAAAGAAAAATAATCGGCGAAGAATTTATCCGCGTATTCGAAGACGAAGCCAAGAAACTCGGCAAAATAAATGTGCTCGCACAGGGTACGATTTATCCCGATGTAATCGAAAGCGGAAAAGGTGATTCGGCTGTAATTAAGAGCCATCACAATGTAGGCGGACTTCCCGATATCATATCATTCGAATCAATTGCAGAACCTTTAAGAGATCTGTTTAAGGATGAAGTCAGAGAAGTCGGCTCAAAGCTTGGTATTCCGAAGGAACTCGTCTGGAGACAGCCTTTCCCCGGTCCCGGACTTGCGGTAAGAATCATAGGCGATATCACCAAAGAAAAGGTGGCGATGCTTCAGGATGCGGATGCGATTTTCAGAGAAGAAATCGCCAATGCAAATCTTGAAAAAGATACCAACCAGTACTTCGCGGTTTTGACCGATGTTCATTCCGTGGGAGTTATGGGTGATGCCAGAACATACGGCGTAACAATAGCTCTTCGTGCCGTAACTACAGATGACTTTATGACAGCAGACTGGACCAGACTTCCTTACGAAGTTCTCGCCAAGGCCAGCAACAGAATCACCAATGAAGTAAAAGGTGTATCAAGAGTCGTTTACGACATTACTTCCCGCAACGGTTGAATGGGAATAAAACCGCAGTAGGAATTAAGGGAGACAAAACATGTGCGGAATAGTTGGATATACAGGAGTTCAGGGCGCTTCACCCATACTCCTTGAAGGACTTAAAAAACTCGAATACAGAGGTTATGATTCTGCCGGAATCGCTTTGGTAAACGACGGGAAAATATCCATCGCCAAAGTAACCGGACGTATAGCAAACCTCTGCGAAAAAACAAATGACGGCAAAGATTATCCCGGCACAACCGGAATCGGTCATACCAGATGGGCAACACACGGTGCACCCAGTGATACCAACGCCCATCCTCATTTAAGCAACGACGGCAGATTTGCCATAGTACATAACGGTATCATCGAAAACTATATGTCGCTTCATGATGAACTGACAGCAAAGGGATATCATTTCGAAAGCGAAACCGATACCGAAGTCATTGTTCATCTGCTTGAGATGTACTATAAAGGGGACATCAGAAAAGCCGTTGTCAAAACCAGTGCAAGACTGCAGGGTTCATACGCACTCGGCGTTATCTGTGCGGACGACCCCGACAAACTCTACGTGGCCAGAGAAGCTTCTCCGCTTATCTTGGGCGTGGGTGTAGGTGAAAACTTCTTCGCATCGGATGTTACCGCATTGGTTTCATACACAAGAAACGCCATATACCTTGATGACGGAGAATTCGCGGAAATCTCTCCCGAAGAAGTAAAAGTTTTCGACTGCACTCTTCAGCCGGTAAACAAAAAAATCTCAAGAATCGTCTGGGATATCCAGGCAGCCGAAAAAGGCGGTTACGAGCATTTCATGCTAAAAGAAATTATGGAGCAGCCCCGTGCTTTTAAGGCAACGATTGCACCGAGAATAAAAGAAGGCGAAATCGTACTCGATGAAACAGATCTTTCAAA
>CACWZK010000102.1 GCA_902765365.1 uncultured Lachnospiraceae bacterium | reverse complement strand
CAACCGATTTTCATAAAAATCTTCCTTTCTGAAATTATTTATTTTTCTTTTTAAAATATCCGAGTTTAACATTGGTATGATAAAAGTCTTTGGCCGTACATCCTGCCCTTCCTCCGCCGGCACAGGCACAGGCGCACGCACAGGCACAGGCACAGGCGCACGAACCACCTAAATGTCCTCTGCCATGGCCACCGCCTCGCGTTTCTGAGTTGGACAGATAAAAAGATGAGAACGAAGTGCGGTGCGGAACAGTTACACTTGTAACATGTACATAGGTGTCGGGTGAGGAAGAAAGCGGATAGGTGCCGGCTCTTTTACGTTTGATAATTTCGTCTTTATACTTTGTATATTTTCCGGGTATTCGCTTTTCTTCAATCCTTGTTTTCTTTTTGATTAAGTTGGTTGAGCAGTACGGACAGGCGTCCTTGCCTTCAACCCTCAATGCACCGCAGTTGGGGCATTTCCCGAAGTACTCTATGACGGTGCGGGTAATTTTCTTTCTGGTTCCTTTAAATCCCGAGCTTTTTTTCCATTTAATGTAGCAATTAAGATAGTCGCCACCCAGGAGAATTATAAAGAGAGCACCCAGTCCGCCCCAAATGACCAACGGACCCAGCCATTCGGATTTAAAGAAATTGGCGCTCTGCTTAATCTTTTTGCTTGTATCAAA
This sequence comes from uncultured Lachnospiraceae bacterium, assembly GCA_902765365.1. Lineage (GTDB taxonomy): Bacteria > Bacillota > Clostridia > Lachnospirales > Lachnospiraceae > UBA3766. The sequence continues at coordinate 5,484 of CACWZK010000102.1, read as the reverse complement.
TGCAAAAGCATCATTGGGATATGTGATTCGGATGGTATACTTCTCGCCTTTTTTAAGGGAACTCTCCCAGGAGAAAAACGAAGGGTGCACCTCGTATTCGGGCGTGGCCGACAGTATCTTGTCACTGTTCCAGAGGATTTCCAAAAGGTCTACTTTTATATCGTCAAACCACCCGGGCGTAAACTGATATACGGTTTCGCCCTCCTTTTCGGCGTCCATCTGATACATGTAATCCTGGGTGAATGAAAAGTCTATGTCTACAATTTCCCCGGCTTTATACTGTCTGTCAAGGTCAATTCGAATATAAGAACCGCCCACTCCGTAGTAGGAAATCTTTTTAATACAGTCGGATTTTGCCTCGATGTTTGAACAGTGCTTGTTAGGGATACCGATTTTTACCCAGGTAAGAGGTCCTTCCTCTTTATCATCCAGCACTTTCCACTTAATGTGATAGTTCATATCCAGCGTGGCATCTTCATTGACTTTTACGGAGATTAAATAAAGCTGGATTTCATCGAGATCCTTTGCTTTTGTATGTAACGGGAAAATAAACCCGAGGGATACAACAAGCATCAGGGAGAATGTTAGTTTGTATATAAAAGATAAAAAAGGATTACGTGCTTTTTTCATTTTTTGGTATCCGTAAATGCGGCTAACTCAGTCAAATAAATATTATCAAAAAATGCGAGTAAAAAAAAGAGTAAAAAGGACAGTGGGTGTTAAAGAGGGGATGTCATTTACATTTATTTATGATAATATTTATATGTTCGGATTAACGGTAAATCCGAGAAGATAAAAATGGTAAAAGAGGTTTAAATGAAAAGCACTAAAAGAGAATTAAAATATGCCAAAGAGCATTTTAACGAAGTTCATCACACTACGCTTAATCCCGAAGGACCGGGAGTGGTTCGCATTCATTTGATTCCCCCTTCGATAGAGGATGATTATGTCGGACCGAGTGTGGCAATTATCAACGGACAGGATATTATCCCCGTTAATACCGCGTGGAGTATTCTTCTGACCGAATTTATAGAAGAGACCAACAAATACAGCGGTCGTGAGATAAATGAGGATGATTTTAACAACATCCTTAATACCGCCTGCAAGCAGACGGGCAAAGTATATCCCATGATTCCCAAATCGGTCTTCAAAAAAGATCTTTTCAAAATGATGAATACCTTCAAGCAGGTAGCATATCGCGAGCCTGTCGACGAAGAAATCGGATATATGAGCCTCGGCGAGTATGCTCCTTTTATGAGAGCGCCTCATCGTATGGACCTTATGGTCAGTGCCATGGAAAAAGACGGTAAGTGGAATTGCAATCAGCAGTGCGTACACTGTTATGCCGCAGGCCAGAAAAACGCGAACGAGGAAGAACTTTCAACCGACGACTGGAAAAAGATAATCGACAAATGCCGCAAGGAAGGAATTCCTCAGCTTACATTCACAGGCGGCGAACCCACCATGCGCAAAGACCTTTTCGAACTTATCGACTATGCGAAATGGTTCGTAACGAGACTTAATACCAACGGCATTCTTTTAACCGAGGATTACTGTTCGAAATTAAAAGAAGTGTCCTTAGACAGCATGCAGATAACCTTTTACTCGTCCGACGCCAAGATTCACAATGAGCTCGTCGGCAGCGAGAAGTACGAATACACCGTAAGCGGCATTAAAAATGCTCTCGCGGCAGGAATCAGTGTAAGTATCAACACACCTCTTTGCACGCTTAACCGTGATTACTTAAAGACCCTGGAATTCCTTCATTCCCTGGGAATAATGTATGTGACCTGCTCGGGTCTTATCACAACGGGCAACGCACTCAAGGATTCATCCGAAAAGCTTCAGCTTGAAAAGGATGAGATTAAAAACATCCTAAAAGATGCGGTAAAGTACTGCTTTGACAACGGTATGGAAATAAGTTTCACATCACCCGGCTGGGTGGAAAACGAGTTTTGCGAAGAACTCGGAATCAACCCTCCCACCTGCGGCGCATGTCTTTCAAATATGGCAATCACCCCTTCGGGCAAGGTTGTTCCCTGCCAGAGCTGGCTTTCAGAAGATGTGCTCGGTGATTTCTTAAATGATGAATGGACCGAGATCTGGAACAGCGAAAAATGCGAGGAAAGACGTGATTACAGTGTTCTGATGGAAGGAAAATGTCCGTTAAGAAAAGGCTGTGGCAGCTGCGCCGAGACCGATATAAAAGAAGATACGCTTAAGGAGGGAAAATAAAATGAAAAAATACTCTCTGCTTTCAGCGTTCTTTACCAAATTGGTACTTGCGCTTTTAATTATTTTATCAATCGGTTTGTTTCTGCCCATCCACTCTTACGCTAAGGAACTGGATGAAATCGTAAACTACGGAATTAAGGTTGATGTAAACGAAGACGCGACTCTTCACATGATATATCACATTGACTGGAAGGTACTCGATTCAACGAGCGAAGGGCCTCTTTCATGGGTGCTTATTGGAATTCCGAACAATAAATACAAGAGTTACAAGCCTCTTTCGCCGTGCATTAAAAAAATGTCTTATTCGAGTGATGACGGCGCGCTTAAGATTACTCTCGACAGGGATTATAAAGCCGGAGAAATAGTTCCGATCGAATTTGAATTAGTTCAGGACTACATGTATCAGATGGACTTTCTGACAGAGGGAGAAACCGTATACGAGTTTACTCCCGGATGGTTCGATGATATAAAAGTCGACAACCTGGAAATTTTATGGAATTCGGACAAGGCGATAGCGCATTCTCCCGCAAGTGACAACTACAACAATTATTTTTTGTGGAAAACATCGTTAAATAAAGGCGGAAAGTACAAAGTAAGCGTTACATATCCAAATGATGCCTTTTCGTTTGATACTTCCAAAAAGATTAAAAAGAATCATACGAGTTTTAAGCAAACATTTTCGGCCTGCTGTCCTTTTATCACGTTAGGACTTATTTGTTTAGGAGTATTCGGTCTGTATTATTTTTTCAGTTTTATCGGATGGGTTTCCAGCTCGGGATTTAAGGGAACAAGCACAAAAATCGTTCGTACCGTCGTTGAGTATATGACCAACTGTCCCAACTGCGGGGCTCCGCGTCAGGAAGGCAAAGAGGTTTGTGCATACTGCGGTACCAATATGATTAAATCAAAGACCAAGGTTGAAGAGGAAAAAATTCCTAAGAAATATGCTGAATTTAAAGATGAAATATTAAAGAACAAAGACAAGGGAACCTACAAGCTTTCGTCTTCACCCAATACATACGTTCATGTAACACCGATTATTGTACCTCACCGTACATCGTTCTCCTCTTACATGAAAACCCAGAACGCATCCAGAGGCGGAGGAGGCGGTGGCTGTGCACATTCATCCTGTGCCTGTGCCTGCGCATGTGCATGCGCCTGTGCCGGCGGCGGAAGAGCCGGTTGTACGGCAAAGGATTTTTATAAGACCAATGTCAAACTGAAATATTTTAAAAAGAATAACAAATAAAAAAGAATCCTCACGAAATTAAATCGTGAGGATTTTTTGTGCCTGACTCCCGAAGGGTGTCTGGCTCAGATAGAGGCAAAAGAAATAAATAATCGTAAAACTCTGCCATTAAAATGGTTATATTTCACAAACTTAAAAATGTTTTTTGGTTAGAGTTGACAAACTTCTTTTACGAGATTATTATATTAAACGATTAAACAATTGTTTAATTGTTGCCGATATAAATTTTGGAGTGAAGAGAAAAATATTCTCCCTTCGGGAAAAATAAAATGTTTTAATTTTCTCTTTTAGAAAAATAAAAACCTTTAACCTACGGCATTTTGAATTGAGAGCGTCCGGCGGGACGGCTTATGATTAAAACACAATTAAGCAATCGATTAATGAAACAAAGCATCTTTTAAGGAGGACGATATGTCTGAACAGGAAAGAAAATTCTTGGAAATTGTAGATTTAAAGAAAGGATTCGGAAGCGGAGATACAAGGCAGGAAGTTTTAAAGGGCATGAATTTTACGGTATCAAAAGGTGAGTTCTGCGTGCTCTTAGGACCTTCGGGCAGCGGAAAATCCACACTTTTAAACATCATCGGCGGAATCGACAATCCGGACTCGGGATACATCTCGATAAACGGAGACAAGCTCCGCGATATGGGCGAAAAAGGCCTTACGAAATACAGAAGAAAACATCTCGGATATGTATTCCAGATGTACAATTTAATTCCCAATCTTAATGTCAAAGAAAACATTGAAGTCGGTGCATATCTTTCCGACAATCCCCTCGAAATAGACGAATTACTCGAGACCTTAGGTCTCTTTAAACACAGATACAAACTTCCGAACCAGTTATCGGGCGGCCAGCAGCAGAGAGTTTCAATCGGCCGTGCAATAGTCAAAAACCCTGATATTTTACTCTGCGATGAACCCACGGGCGCACTTGATTACAACACATCCAAGGAAATCCTCAAACTCATCGAAGATGTCAATAAAAAATACGGCAACACAATCATCATGGTTACCCATAACGAGGAAATCAGAAAAATGGCGGATCATGTCATTAAGTTAAGAGACGGAATGGTTCGTCACAACGATATGAACGAAAACAAAATCTCTGCAACTGAACTTGATTGGTAGGTAGAATTATGAAAAAGAAAAGAATGATAAATCCCCTGATAAAACGAGTTCCCAAGGAACTTATCGGCGAGTGGAGAAAATATCTGGTTATATTTCTTCTCCTCTCGATGACCATCGGATTCGTGTCGGGAATGTATGTGGCCAACCACAGCATGTTAATTTCGATAGACAGGCTTAACAAAGAGAACAAACTCGAGGACGGACATTTCGAACTGGAAGAAAAAGCGAGCGATGAATTTGTAAAGGCCATCGAATCTGGCGAGAAGATTGATTTAAGAGCATATTATATCGAAGAGGCTCATAAGGAAATCGATGAAAAAATCGAAGAAGAAGCTCCGAAGACCTTAAAAGAAGAAGTCGAAAAAGAAGTAAGAAAAACCGTAAAAGAAGAAATCACAAAAAACGTTACGGATGCGGTAAATGAAGCCCTGGCGCCTTACGCTGATTTTATGAGCGAAGAGGAAAAAAAGGCACAGATTGATGAAGCCGTAAAAGAGGCGCTCGACGAAAACTACGAAAAGACGGTTGAAGAAGTGCTTCCTGACGCAATCGACGAAGCATTAAAATCCAAAGAATATCTGGATGAAAAGGAAAAGGCAAGAAAAGAAGCATACGAAGAAGCCGAAGATGAAATAAACGAAGAGTTTGACAAGCAGGATGCGAAGAAATCCAAAGCCACGCTTGAAGCGGAGAAGAATTTTAAGGTTACTCCGGTTAAACTCTATGAAAACTTTTATAAAGACGTAACCGAAGACAACGATCTCGACGGCAACTCGGACGGAAAAGTCAGAGTATATGCTTACGAAGATTACATCAATATGGCAAGCTTCAACGAAGGAAGAAAGCCCGAGAATAAAAACGAAATCGCCATC
>CACWZK010000101.1 GCA_902765365.1 uncultured Lachnospiraceae bacterium | reverse complement strand
GCATTATCCTCATCGGAAGAAACGTCCGAATTTGTTTCTTCGACAAATTCATCATCCGTTTCTATATCTTCGGGAATATCCGATTCAGAATCGTCTTCACTGTCAGAATCTGCAGATATTACATCATCTTCATTATCATCGATTGTTTCAGAATCATCGGATTCATTCGAAACTTCTTCAACCGTATCAGTATCTGTTTCCGAACCAATTTCATCCGAAGTTTCATTTTCCTCTTCGGAGTCTTCAGCCTCAGAAATCACATCCGATACTTCCTCGGAAGCACCGAAAGCATTCTCTGATTCACCCTCTGGTGCATCAGTTTCTAAAGAATTGTCTTCCACAAAATCCGATGAAATCTCCTCATCTGTTTCTGATGAAATTTCTTCGACATAATCTGAAATAACCGGCGCGAGTTCTTCGGCATGTGCTACATTCGTAAGCAAAGTAAAGCACATGATAAAAGAAATTATCGTAGCCATTGTCTTTTTGAATTTCTTCATAATTACCCCTCACAATCCATAAATATTCTCCGAATATAAAAAACCTCGCGAAAAAAATTCGCAAGGTTTTTGTTCGACTTTGTTATGTTTTTCACAATTGGTTTCCCTTATGTAAGAATCGGAAATCAAATAAACGAATTTCATCCGCCCGATTCTAACCATACAGTACCCTCTCCAATATCAAAAAACCAATCCAATTAGATAGTACTAATTTTACTATTATTTAATTGCCTTTACAATAGGCAAAAAACGGACAAAATAATATTTATCTGTTTGTCAGAAAATGAGGTGTTATCAGTGTGAAGAATGCTCCCGCAATCACATCAAACACTGCTCCGAGCAAAAGCATGACTGCCATATTTTTTAGGATTAATCCGGCTATAACAAATCCCATTGAAGGCATTGCTCCGAAGTATACAAATATAATCTGTACCATCATTTTTACATACTGTGCATGATCGCCGGGAATCGAAATGCTTACAAAAGCACCGACTGCTGTTCCGAAAAGTGATACCGAAAGAATAAATACAATCCATCCGCCGACAACAAAAGGAGCAGTTTTTGTAATGATAGCTGCGACAATCATCGGTATCAGAATATCAATTCCGCAAACAGTAACAGAACCCAGCAGAGAAGCCCAGATTTTTTTAAGAGGCGAATCCGGTATCAGTATGAAGAATTCTCTTGAAGTATCTTCATCAAGCGGATTTCCCATGGTTCTGTAAAATGCAAATAATGCAATGGCCGCCGCGGGAATCAGGAAAGGATCAAGCAAAGGATTTTTAATTTTGCCTGCAAGCCAGCTTCCGCCCACTGCTATAAGCAGGTTTATGATAAATGTCTTTGAAAATATTTTTAATGTTGCGAATCTTAAACGGTTATAAACAGCCTTATAAAAGAAAACACCGGCTCCGTTTCCGTAATGAAAACCGTCTCTTTCGATTTTGGCGCTACGGTCTTTGTTTCTTGTAACCGTACCGCCTTTTTGAGCTTTCTGTGCATTTTCAAGTTTAGCCGCAACTCTTTCGGTAGCAAACATTGCATCTTCATAAAAGTCCGCTTTCACATTCCAGATAACAACCACCGTAACGATGCAGGCAATGACAAAGAGCGCTGTGAAAATCACAGTTCTTAAAACATCGCCCATCATCGAATAATAAACCATACCTCTTATCCATCCGAGAAAAGGAATCCAGAAAGTATGCTTGCTTCCAAAGAATTTAAATGCAGCAAGTCCGACATCCTGCTTTGTTATAGTGGTATAAGCGATGAATGCAACTAAAAGAACGGCATAAAATCCTATGAGAATCGAACCTATATTGACCGTTCCTTTTTTCGAATTGCGTGACAGCGTATAAAAGGTTATCTGAACAAGTGTCGAAAACAGCATTGTCAGAATATAAGCAAGTAGAATAATAAATGCGCTCCATACGCTTATATGAAGATTATTAACAAGGTTCGGAATCTGAAATATCATATAAAAACCGACAACAATATTCATTCCGAGACTGTTCATAAGTCTGAACATAAGTACCGACTGCGGCTTCATCGGAGACGCAAACAAAAGCGGAACATCCGCAGGTTTAAACAGTTCACCGCCCTTATTAACAGTAGCTATGGTTAATGTCACAAAGAAAAGAAACGCTACAACCACGACCATATCAACCATATCATACTTGGTCAGATTTCTCTCGGTAAGAAATACCGACAGTTTTGAGATATGTTCTTCTACTTCTTTTTCATCTATGGTCTGTTCAATTTGTGTTTCCTCGGTCTTGAAACTCTTCTCAATAAGAGGAACGAGTCTGCCGATAAGCAATCCAAAAAGACTGCAGACAAGAGTAATTACAATAAAAAATGCCACCCATGTTTTTAAAAGCTTTCTTAAAGTATTGACTATCGTATGGAAGGCATAGTAAACAAAAAGTCTCATTTTTATGCCTCCTCAGTATTATCCTTTTCTTCAGTTGCTTCTTCAGTCTTTTCTTCAGATACAGCATCTTTATTGATGCCCTCTGTAACCTCAAAGAATAAATCTTCGAGAGATTTGCCCATTCCGTCGATTTCGGCTTTGGTAACGTTTGCTTTTACCTGACCGTTCTGCATAATGACGGTTCTGTCCCAGAGCATGTCCACACTGTCGATAATATGCGTGGAAATAAGCATGGTTTTACCGGCCTGACGCATTTCTTCTATCATCAGTTTTAATTCTTTTATGGCGTGAGGATCGAGTCCTAAGAGAGGCTCGTCGAGTAAAATAATATCGGGATCGGGTAACAGACCAAGGCAGAGATTCAGCTTCTGCTGCATACCTTTTGACAGTTCGTCACCGAATTTTTTTCTTTTATCATCGAGTTCGAATCTTTTAAGGAGCATATCGATTCGCTCCTTGTAATTCGTCAGTTTATATGCTCTTGCGATAAACTCCATATGTTCCGCTACGGTAAGCGTTGAATATAACGAAGGCATCTCGGGAATGTATCCGAGTACTTTTCTCGCATCCGAGGTTTTGTTGGGAATTCCGTTTACGGTAATATTTCCCTGATATTTCAAGAAACCGATAATGGACTTCATTATCGTACTTTTTCCTGCACCGTTAGGTCCCAGCAAAACAGTCAGACTACCCGAGTCGAGTGTAAAAGAAACATCATTACAGGCAAGATTTTTGCCATACTTCTTAGTTACATTTTTTACTTCCAGCATTTTGTTTCTCCTTTTCAAGTAAAATATTATTAGTTAACGGAAGTCCGCACTCCGCAGAGTATTATATCATATAATTTTTCGCCGAAAAACAATAATTTAAAAAGAAAACAAGCCGTCTCTTTTGCTTATTTCAATTCGCAAACAACAGCTTGTTTTCTATATACCGCATCATAAATTATTCTTTTATATATCCGTAATCAGTTTTTCAACCAGTTTGGCTCCGGCTAAAAGATTGTCCGTTTTAATGTACTCATCCTTCGTGTGGACGTTCTCCATTCCGCAAGAGAGAACCAGACCCTTAATACCGTTTGCATTAAACTGATGATTGTCCGCTCCGCCCAAGGTGGACTTAATATTGCCCGAGAGATTGAGTTCATTACATGCTTTAACAAATCTTTTTACCAAAGTTTCATTTTTATCAACTTCGTATGCTTTAATATGAACCGTATAATCTGCCTCTATGAGCGCATTATAAGTGTGACTCTCATTCTCGAATACATTCTTTAATTCTTCATACAAAGACAGTGCTTTTTCGTGATTGTAACTTCTTATCTCACCGTTAATTACACATTCTTCGGGAACAATATTCTTTGCACTCCCGCCGGCTATTGTTCCAATGTTTAAAGTTGTCTCATCATCAACTCTGCCCTGTTTAATCTTCGCAATTGCCTTTGATGCTATTTCAATTGCATTGACTCCTTCTTCGGGTTCAAATCCGGCATGCGAGGCCTTGCCGATTACTTTTATCCTGTAAGATATCAGAGTCCCGGCTTTGTTGACAGCTTCGCCTACATCTTTGCTTAAATCAAAACAGTACGCTTCTTTAGACTTAATCCTCGAATAATCAAACACGGCCGCACCACGGGTATAGGCTTCCTCCGCAACGGTAAACAGAATTTCCGCACTTCTGTGGTCCTTACCGCTCTCTTTGACTCTTCTTATTCCCTCAAGTATTTCGGTTATTCCCGCAAGGTCATCGGAACCCAAAACAGTGGTTCCATCACTCCTTATAATACCGTCTTCTCCGAGTACAGCTTTCTTCGAATTGCCGGGAACCACTGTATCCATATGAGCTGATAAAAGAATCGGTTCGTATGCAGAATTCCCTTCATAATAAGCATAGATATTACCTGCATTACCTCCGATTTTACTTCCGGCGTCATCCTCAGAATATACTATGCCAAGTTCTTTTAGTTCATCTTTAATAGCATCGGCCATTTTTCTTTCATTAAAACTTTCCGAATCTATTGCCGTCAGTTCAAGAAAGTTTTCCATTATTCTGTTTTTGGAATAAACATCACTGCTCATCGTTAAATCTGAATCCTTTCGAGAGTACAAATCCCTTGGCAATCTCTTCGGGCATATCGGGATGTGCTGGATATAAAAGAGCCGTTTTGTTTCTAAGATACGGTTTTCTGTTATAAAACCCCACTCCGCCCGGATGTGTATTAAGGAATATATTCTGCCCTTTCATTTGAGAGCATAAAAGATCGACTACCTTCTGACCGATATGAAGTCCCTGATATTCGGGATCCACTGCCACATTCAGTATAAGTGCCTGATTATTCTTATCCGATACCGCCCTTGCACATCCCACCAGACTTTTGTCTATGTATGCAAAAGCAAAATATCTGCTGTTATTAAAAGCCTTTTTTGTAGCATTGATATCACGATCGGAACCGCCGAACGCTTTAATTAAAAGAGCATTTATCGCTTCAAAATCAGGATTATCAAACTTTGTATCATATACAATTTCTGTTTTGGAAATATCAATCGAACTCTTTTTTCCTACAGGAAATGAACCCGCAAAAGGAAGATGCTCGATGTCATATTCATAACCCAAAGGCAGATAGAATTCTTCTTTGGGCTGCTTTAAATCATAATCTGCATTATAACCTTCATAAGTAAATGCATTCTTTGATCTCTTAAATCCGAGTTCTTCGTATAATCCAAGATATGCTTTATCCGATACGACGAATATTTCGTGCCCCTTAAATCTTTTAAGAGCTCTTTTTATAAGTTCGTCTTCAATGCCCAACTCCCGATACTCTTTTTGCACGGAAACTTCCGAAAAAAGCGTCCATTCCACATCATCCGATATTGCTCTTAAAAAACCTGCAATACGACTGTCTTTAAGAGCAAATACCGAATATGTGCTGTTGCAAAAAATATCTTTTACATTTTCCCCGGTTAGACCATTCTTTTTTGAAATGTTCTTATAAAAATGATACAAATCGTCAATATTTATTTCTTGTAAGTTATCTGTATATTCTGTCATACCTCTGCTCCGGGTATATTCCATCTTGAAGGATTAATAACTGTTTTATATTCTTCGATTGTTTCTCCCTTGGGATGGCGAAGGAATTTCTCATCGGGTGTACGGCTTAAGTTCTTTCTGTCCTGAGGTGCACTCCATAATCCTTCAAAATCAATCTGGTCAACAAATCTTTCGTTGTATGATTTGAATATTCCGGGTTTGGAAGGTACTCTTGAAAAGTCCTTAAAATAAGTATTATTCTTAAACGCCGGAATTTCATACAAATCTCTCGCATAAGCCCAGATATTCTTATGATCAACCATTCTCTTCTGCTGGGGCCCGAGATTCTTATAATAATACGAATCCCATCTTGCAAGAGTTACGAAAAAGCGGATATCCGAATCGGTTACATAGTCACCGAAAAGAAAACGGCTGTTTTCAAGTCTTTTGTCAAGCTTATCCATTGCAGAGAAGAAATCATCATATGCTTCGTTATATGCCACCAGACTCTGGCAGAATGCCATACGATAATGTGCGTTGTTGATATTCGGGAAAAGCCAGTCGTTTAATCTGTCAATTTCACCTCTCAACTCCTTGGGATAAATATCAGGTGCATCGCTTGACTGGAATTCTCTGAAATTAACTTCCAGATAATTGGTTAATCTGTGGTAATCATTGTTTACCACTTTTAATGTTTCCTTGTCAACAAGGGCGGGAACGGTTGCTCTTCCCTTATAATCGGGATCTGCCTTAAGATAAGCTTCCGTTAAGAATTTAAGACC
>CACWZK010000100.1 GCA_902765365.1 uncultured Lachnospiraceae bacterium | reverse complement strand
TTAGGCTTCGCAGGCTGGGTAACCATCGGTGGCACAAGTTATGGAGAAGGTGCAGATTACAACCAGGACGACAAGCAGACCTATATCTATATAGGCAAAGGAAACTAATAATCACATTTCATCGAGGCATCTGATACTCCCATCAGGTGCCTCGATTTTGTAAATTATCTCCAAATTATTTGGAACTTAACAGAATAATCCTTATCTTTGCCATCGAAAAGTATAAGATAGTATGCTAGTGCTTCAAGATTGCATCGACAAACTGACAGGTTTTAAAAAGACCTTACACACACGAAGAAGGTGCAATTATCGTTCGCGAAATGGCGGACAATCTCTCGCTTGATCTCGTATCAAAAGGACTGCTTACAAAACAGATAGTGCTTAACATAGGTTACGAGAATTTTAAAGACATAGAAAGTATGGAAAAATACGACGGTGAAGTGCGTCTGGATTATTACGGTCGTCCTGTGGCAAAATATGCCCACGGAAGCCGCAATTTAAGTATTACCACCTCTTCCACAAGGCTTATTACCGAGGCTGCTTTAAGTCTGTATGAAGAGATTACCGACCATGACCTTTGCATCAGACGTTTGAGCATCTGTGCCGAGAGCGTGGTCAGCGAATACAATTTCGAAGAAACCCACAAAGAAGAACAGCTCTCCTTTTTCGTTGATTACGAGAAAAAGGAAAACGAGGAAATAGAACTTAAAAAAGAAAAAGCCATACAGCTTGCATCTTTGGAAATCAAGCGTAAATACGGTAAAAATGCCATCTTAAAAGGCACCAACTTCCTTGAGGGAGCCACTGCCAGAGAAAGAAACGAACAGATCGGAGGTCATAAAGCATGAACGATTACAGCGACATCATAGATCATCCTCATTATGAGTCCAAAACCAGACCTCATATGTCAATGTACGATCGCGCAGCGCAGTTCTCTCCTTTTGCCGCTTTAACAGGTTACGAAGAGTCCGTGGAGGAAACTGCCAGAGAAGAAACTGACAGAATGAATATACTTCCTTACACGGATGATGTATAATATAATCCGTTATGAAAGATACCAACAAGAAAAAAAAGAATAATTTATTACAATTTTATATACCGGCAATTGTTTTTTACCCTTCTGCCATTATCTATTTTGAACTGTTACTTAAAGCTTTGGATACGTACAACCCGATTACTTACACCTCCTTAGCCATAACGGTTCTTTTTTCTGTGGCGGCCGGCCTTTTTATGGCATTCATTTTTACGTTGATAAGGCCTGTCATTTTATCACGTATTCTCTCGGCCGTAACCCTTATTCTTTTATGGATTGTTTTCTGTGTCGAACACGACTGCATTCAGTTTTATAAGATGTATTACGGCATCACCTATGCCATATCGATGACCGGTCAGGTAATGGGTGATTTTTCCGGCGTAGTCTGGGAAGTTGCTTTGGAATATGCTTTTCAGGAAGCATTGTTCTTTATACCGATAATAATTTATTTCGTCCTGATTAAAAAAATACTTCCAAGCAAAAAATACACTCCGAAATTAATTCCCGTTATTCTGGTTCCTTTTCTGGTAATTCAGATTTCAACCGGACTCTGGTGCAGGAATTCGGATTTTGCCAATTTCTATACATATGATTTTACCGCCTTTAATTTAATACCCCATACGGGCATCATAAATACATTCAGCCTGGATATTAAATATCTGATAGCCGGTACTCCCGAAGCCCCCATTGCTGACGATGAATTTGTACTCTGGACACCTGAAGACGAGATACAAATTGCCGATACCGCAGAAAATACTACGGATTTGAGAAATTCCAATCCCGATTCCGCCCTGATTTCCGATGAAAATGATAATAATCAAACATCCGTAAAAGACATAAAAGATAAAAACTTACCTGAAAATGAAGAAACCGAAGAGGTTTCAAAACCTATTGAGTACGATTACAACGCTTATGTAGATTTTGCATCGCTTATAGAAAACGAGAACAATCCGACAACCAAGAAAATGCATGAGTATTTCGGTTCGAACGAACCTACGAAGCAGAATGAATATACAGGTTATTTTGAAGGGAAAAACCTTATCCTAATGTCCGTGGAAGCTTTCAGTCCTTATGCTATAGACAAGGATTTTACACCCACTCTTTATAAAATGGCCAATGAAGGATTTGTCTTTAATAACTTTTATCAGCCCAACTGGTCCTTATCCACCACTGGCGGCGAATTTGCCAATATGACGGGTATTATTCCGGAATGGATAGATTCGGGCAATTCTTTTACGGTTTCCGAAGATAAATATATGCCTTACTCTCTCGGTGCTCTCCTCGGTAATAAAGGATATTCCTGCAAGGCATTTCACAACAATTCATATGATTATTATGAACGCGACAAAACTCATCCGAATCTCGGATATGATTATAAAGGCATAGGAAACGGACTTAATCTTGCGCACGATTACTGGCCCAGCTCCGATCTTGAAATGATGGAAGCCACTCTTCCGGATATAATCGCCGAATCCAAAGAAACCGGTGTTCCTTTCCACGCCTATTATATGACCGTCAGCGGTCACTGCAATTACAACTGGGGCGGAAATTATATGTCGAGGAAAAATAAAGATATCGCGGTCGAAAGCTATCCCGATTCGTCAATGCCTGTTCAGGCTTATATGGCCTGCAACCTCGAATTTGAATATGCATGCGAATATATTCTTGAAGAGCTCGAAAAAGAAGGAATTCTCGAAGATACCGTTATCTGCTTTACGGCCGACCATTACCCTTATGCGCTCGCGGAAGGTAACGTGGATTATTACAAAGAACTCTCGGGCATAGACGATACGCCCAAATCGATTTCAAGATACAAAAATGCACTGATTCTTTACTGCGCTTCCATGGAAGAACCGGTAACAGTAGATACACCGTGCTATTCGCCGGATATCATACCGACGCTTGACAATCTGTTTAACATACAATACGATTCTAGACTTTATTCCGGAAGAGATATTTTCGCCACGAATTACGAACCAGATGAGGTATCAAGCGCAATGCCTCTGGTAATAGTACCCATAGGCAACCGCTACAGTTTCGTAACAGCTGCGGGCGAATACGATTCGGTCACCAAAGAGTTTACCCCTAACCCGGGCGTTACGGTAAATGAGGAAGAATACGTCAAAGAAGTACAGTCCATGATAGAGAATAAATGGACCTACGCAAAACTGATGATTACAAACGATTATTACAGAAAAGTATTTAACGAAAAAGAGGACTGATCAGTCCTCTTTTTTAGTGTTCTTTGATAGTTTTGAGAATATACCGATTTTATTATCAGATATAAAGAAACCAATTGCTACAAGCGCAATTCCTATAAGTGAATAAATGATTATCTCTTTTATCTCAAATTTGCTTTTGGTAAGAAGCGTAATATTTTCAAACCATTCCTTATGATACTCAAGCATAACTGAAAACGAATTATTTAAAAGATGGAAAAATGCGGTAACAAATATGCTCTTTGAGTTATAAATCATATATGACATTAAAAGTCCCATGAGAGTTACATATATGAACTGCAAAAGATTCATGTGATATGCTGCAAAAACCAAAGCGGTAATAACCATTGTCGCAAGGATGGGTATTTTTTTATTCTTAAGAGTTCCGTAGAGGAATCCTCTGAACGCAGCCTCTTCCGCAATTGCAGGCATAAGTCCTATTACAAGAAGTGCGGGTATAAAACCTGCGCTTGAAACAACACCCGAGAGCATATCGTTATCTCTTGCAATAACGGGAAAAGCATTGTAAAGAATCGATACCAGAACCGTGTTGAAAACGTATGAACCGCTTACAAAAAAAAGCACTCCTACCATCTCTTTTATGTGGGGTATTTCAAGCGAAAATACATTTTTCATATCCGCTCTCATATACAGCGCATACAATACGGGAACGAGGAATATAATTAGCTGAGAAAAAGCATATCCGATAAAGCCGAACTTAAGGACCACAAATCCGCCGGCAAAATTGGAGATTAAAAACATAAGGGCAAATACCATTACGATATCTCCGACTCCGGGTATCTGGCCTTTTTTCATATTGGCTCTTTTTTCGAATATTCTGATACTTCTTAAACCTTCGCCGAAAAGAATATTCTCAGAAGAAAATACCTTGGTCATAATGTAAATCGCAGCCGTCGTATGAATAATCGTAGCCGCGAAAACAACTGCCACAAGCGACGGATTGTAGTTTAGCATAAACAATTCTTTTATGAGCAGGGATACGTTTAAAATCGGTACCAGTGCCAGGCCGAAATTCAGTTTAACTCCGGGCAGAACCGACATTCCGGCGCCTGTCATAAGTATAAGCATTAAAGGTGTGGTGAGGTTGTTGGCTTCTTTTACGCTCTTTGCCATAAAGTCCACACATAAACATACAGCCGATACAAACATCGTAAAAAGAACGAGCAGGACGGCCATTATCAAAATCGAAGGGATAAACTGTGTAAACTTAAAATCTCCGACGAAAGTACTCGCAAATGACATGGAGTTAAATATAAAAATTCCCATAAGCGCAAACGACAGAATATTTATCGCAACGGAGAATAAAGCAAAAATAGTAACCGCAAAGAATTTGGAAATCATCATCTGCGTATTGCTGATCGGAAGCGTTATAAGCGTCTCTAACGTACCTCTCTCCTTCTCGCCCACAGAGATGTCTATGGCAACCGTAAATGCGCCCATAAGCACGCTTATTATCATCATAAAAGGCATGATATAACCGATTAACATTCCGGTGGTTTCTTCCTTGCTCGAATAGTCTACCTTTTCAACGTTAAAAGGATCTTCTTTTAAAGTTTCGTAATCACTGAACGCTTCTTTTAATCTCTCTTCTATTATCTGATTGCTGTAATCGGAAAATACAACATCCACCATTGATCTGGCGGTGCCTGATTTGTTGGATGAAGTCAGACTGTAGATTGTGATGTCGGGATATTCGTTTCCGGTGTTTTCGGGAACAATTACAACATCGTATTTTTCGTCTCTGATAAATCTTTCATAATTTTCCGAAGAATTAATCTCTTCGACATGGAAATGATATTCGTGCTTTGCGAGCGCATCATCTAAAAGATGGCGAATATTCAGGGTGGTTTCCGTATCAGTTTTTACTATTGCGACATTGTAAGTTTTAACAGTGGATTCTCTTAAAAGACTCGATGTCAGAAGCATGGAGCCGAGGAACACAAGAGGATATAAAATAAGCGGAACGATAACCATAATGATAATGGTTTTCGTATCCCTGAAAATATCCGTCAGTTCTTTTTTAAGAAGGGTAAAAATGATTCTTTTATTCATCGCTTCCTCCCTCCTTTTTTATGAGTGCCTTAAAGGTATCGCGAAGGTTGTCCGTACCCGTCTCTTCCATAAGTTGCGCGGGAGTACCGTATGCGATTCTTTTACCTTTATAAATCATGAAAATATGGTCGCAGAGATACTGTGCTTCTTCCATGTAATGTGTGGAATAAAGCACGGTCTTGCCTTCTTCTTTTTCCTTTTTCATGAAATTGACGATAGCGTCGGAACTGATAACGTCCAAGCCCAAAGTCGGCTCGTCGAAAATATAGATTTCGGGCGAGTGAATAAGACATCTGGCAATATTTGCCCTTTGTGTCTGCCCTGTTGAGAGTTTTTCTATTCTGTTATCGATGAAATTACCCATTTCGAGAACTTCTTCAATAAACTCGATTCTTTTATCGGTTTCTTCCTTACCCATACCGTAAACATTCGCAAGGATTTTAAGCATTTCCCTTGTCGAAAAACGGTTGTAAAGTTTTGTATTGCCTGAAAGATATCCGATATATTTTTTCTTATCCAACAGCGCTGACGGAAAATTATCATGCAAGTAGAAAAGGCAGGTCATCAGATTGTTGCCGTAATCCTCAATTTTGCCGGCAACAACGTTTCTGATAGAATCTTCCCACTTGTAATTCTGGTCAACATAACTGTCATACAATTCCTTGTAAGCCTCAAGGAGGGAACTGTCCAGACGGTTCTTGGAACTAAAGTCTAATATGTCATTCAATGGAATGTATTTTGTAGAATAATTGCTAAGCTATGATTTTTCAATTGCATCAGGATTCTGTTTGAGGATGATAGATGCAGTAGCCCATAGGAGTCTCAATCCAGAGATTTCCATCCATCGTTTCTTGTATGCTGTTGATGTAGCTGTCGGGTAGGGATGAGCCGTCTTGCGAGTCGCTTTGGAAATGCTTGAAGCAATAGCCGTCGTAGCGATAAAGTCCTGAAGGTG
>CACWZK010000099.1 GCA_902765365.1 uncultured Lachnospiraceae bacterium | reverse complement strand
GCCCACGCGGTTGCGCATGCCGACGAGGCTGTTGTAGATGCCGATGATCCACACACCAATCACCACGATGAGCGCGATGATGATGAGGGCGATGATCCAACCACTCATGATTCTTGTATCTCCTTGCCAACTGATTGCCGGCCACTGCGGTGCCGTGCCGATACTGGGGCTTCATTGTCTCATAACGCCGCCGGGGTATTGACAACGTTGTCCAGCTCGTGGGCAACGCCGGATTGCTTTGCGAAGATACGCAAAAGGCCCTGCGCCAC
Source organism: uncultured Lachnospiraceae bacterium (assembly GCA_902765365.1). GTDB lineage: Bacteria > Bacillota > Clostridia > Lachnospirales > Lachnospiraceae > UBA3766. The sequence goes on along the minus strand of CACWZK010000099.1, from coordinate 11,613 downwards.
AATCATGGCACAGGGCCCCAGCATGGCCGCTCATTGCAACCCATGCCCTGTCAGCAGACAGGTGCATGGGCTACGCGAGATCAGTCCTCGAACGGGTCGAAGTCGCGGCGCACGCGGCGGCGCGGACGCTCGTGACGCTCCTCGCGGCCAGCACGGTACTCGTCGTAGTTTTCGTCGGCGGCATTTTCCACAGCCTTAATCGTATTTGTAGCCATGAAAATATGCTGGCCGTGACCGTATTCGCCCTTTAAATAATCCTGTGTGACAACAACCTGAGGATGAACTCTTCTTATAATCCTGGTTTCAAACAAAGCCGCTTCGTCTTCATTTATCGACTGAGCCGCGCCTTCATAGGTCGTGGAATACGCATCCTCGAAAATACCCATGATGGGATAATACTTTGCTCCGGCAAGCCACAAACCGTTTAACTTTTCATGTTCTCTGATGGGCTCGTATGTGTTCCAGTGTGTGGTAAAAAACGCAAACTGAACTCTCATATTCTTTTCAGCCTGATATATCGGAGTAATGCCTCCCAAGAAAATCTGCTCGTCATCGGAATGCGTGGAGAAAGCCAGAATATCTGCTTCTTCGCAGGGAGGCTCCCATTTCTGAACCCATACGGGAACATCGGGCGTGTCAAACGCGATAATATCCGACATTCTCATTTTATTGAGACCCTTTATCGGAGTCTGATCCCCGGCATTGGGAATAACGATTACAAGTTCGTTGGTTTCCTCGGGAAGTTCAATGTATTCGTGAAGGAAATTATATTTGCCGTATGTATAAGAATTCTCTCCTATCTGCAATGTCCACTCGGGCACCATACAGTCCCAGATAACATAAAGGCCGTGCATTTTTGTTTCGCTTGATACGGTAATGCGCGTGCCCTCATCAAGCTTGATGCTCGTCGAATATTTTTCATCATGAAGAACGGACGAATCCTGTCCGGAAGAAATCGATATATTTAAAGGAAGCGCATTGTGATAATAGCACCTGCTCTCATACAGATCCGTGCCCGCATCCTTGTTCGGTTCTATGGAAGTATCGACAGGCACTTTTATTGCTGCAAATACATTTAACGGGATCATAAAAAATGCAAGCATAAAAGGCATTGCCGAAACACAAATATTCTTAATATATTTTTTTGCTTTTTCTTTTATAAACATACTTCTCTCTCTTTTATGATAAATCATCCTTATAAAGATTAAACAATTATAAAGAATATATCAAGTTAAAAAGGTACCAAAAAAATGACTCAAAAAATAATTTATAAAAATATATTGACAAATATTTAACGGCATGTTATCTTGATGATATCAAAATGATATCAAGAATTATCAAACATATATCTTAGTCAGCGATACATTTTGATTTTCGCACCATAAGGCTGCGAAAGGTTAAAATATTTGGAGGAACAGTTATGGACAAAATGAACAAAAACAATTACACGATTCAGGAGAGAGAACTTCGTCCGGCATCCGGAATATTAATGCTCTTCTTAAACATAATAGCCCTTGGCCTCGAAGTTTTGTTCTTCTTTATAGGATGCGGACTCGCCGCTGCAGGAAGCTATCTTACAATTTTGGGAATCGCACTTATTTTCATATGCGTAATCTTCTTTATCATCTCCTGCATACTCTTCGGCGGACTTAAAACGGTAAAACCCAACGAAGCAATGGTACTTACCCTCTTCGGTAAATATCACGGAACCATCAAAAAATCCGGTTTCTTCCTTGTAAATCCTTTTGCAAGCGCATTCAACCCCGGACTTACAACCGTGACACAGCCCAACGGCCAGAGAATTACCGTAGGTTCAAAGACAGTATCCTTAAAGGTGAGAACTCTCGACAACCAGAGACAGAAAGTAAACGATATTCTCGGTAACCCCATCATCATCGGTGCTGTTGTTATCTGGAAAGTCGTAGATCCCACAAGAGCCGTATTCGCAGTTGAAAACTACAACAACTTCCTTTCTATTCAGTGCGACTCGACTATCAGAAATATCGCAAGACTCTATCCTTACGACGATATGGATGACAACGACGGCGTAGATGAGAAGACCCTTCGCGGTTCATCTCAGGAAATTGCGGACAGAATGAAAGAAGAACTTCAGACACGTGTTGCTGACGCAGGTATCGAAGTAATCGAAGTACGTATCACTCATCTTTCATATGCGGAAGAAATCGCTGCAGCAATGCTTCAGAGACAGCAGGCAGTTGCAATCATCGCAGCAAGAAAGAAAATCGTTGAAGGTGCTGTAAGCATGGTTGAAATGGCTATCGATCAGCTTTCCGAAAACCAGATTGTAAACTTAGACGACGAAAGAAAAGCTCAGATGGTAAGCAACTTAATGGTTGTTCTTTGCGGAAACAAGGAAGCACAGCCCATTGTTAACAGCGGATCGATTTATTAAGTAACGTAAACCTTATGTTTTAGGAAAAGGTGAATAATATGGGTAACACAGATAAAAAAAATACAGATAATTCCGCTTTGGAAAAAAAGCAGATTCTGCTTCGCCTTTCTCCTTCTTTGCACAGCGACCTTGCCAAATGGGCAGAGGACGATTTCAGATCTATAAACGGTCAGATAGAATATCTCCTTTCAGAAGCAGTTAAAAAGAGAAAAGGTACTGATCAGAAATAATCAAAAAAGGGTGCCTGGCTCAGTTTCGAGCCGGCACCCTAATTTATTGTAAATACTAATTATTCATCAAGGCCGAAGATGTCATGGATTGCATTTGCTGCTCTCTCAGCATCATTAACATCGATAAGAACGGTAACTCTGATCTCTGATGTGGAAATCATCTTGATGTTGATATGCTCGTTGTAGAGGCATTCAAACATCCTGGCTGCAACACCGGGGTTACTCATCATGCCGGCACCTACGATTGATACCTTGGCAACATTCTTTTCCATTTCGATGTTCTGATATTTAAGTCTTGCCTTGTTCTCTTCAAGAACCTTAAGCGCATCCTCGCCGAAGTTTCCGTCAACGGTAAATGAAATATCCTTTGTATTGTCACGACCTACAGACTGTAAGATCATATCCACATTTACATTAGCCTTTGCAAGAGCATCGAATACTCTGAACGCTGTACCGGGCTTATCTTCAAGACCGATGATTGAAATTCTTTCAGCACTTTTATCTACGGCTACGCCGCTAACAAGCATTTTTTCCACTTTAACATCCTCCTTAACGATTGTTCCTTCCTCATTTGTAAGGGATGAACGAACTACCAAAGTAACTCCGTATTTCTTGGCCATTTCTACGGAACGGTTGTGTAATACTCCCGCACCGAGTGTGGCAAGATCGAGCATTTCGTCATATGTGATTTCGTTTAACTTTCTGGCTTTCTTAACAATTCTCGGGTCTGCCGTATATACGCCGTCAACGTCTGTATAAATCTCGCACTTGTCTGCACGAAGGGCAGCTGCGATTGCAACAGCGGTTGTATCTGATCCGCCTCTTCCCAAGGTGGTATAATCGTCATATTTATTCACGCCCTGGAAACCTGTGATAATTACTATCTTGCGGCTTTCAAGTTCGTGTGAAATTCTTTCGGTATCGATTCTTTTAAGTCTTGCATTACCGTAATTGGAAGTGGTATGCATGGACACCTGAAAAGCATTCAAACTGATTGCGGGTACGCCGAGATTCGCCATAGCCATAGCCATCAGTGCAACGCTTGTCTGTTCACCTACCGTAAGGAGCATATCAAGCTCTCTTCTGGATGGGTTGGGATTAATATCTTTTGCTTTTTCAATGAGTTCGTCGGTCATCTTTCCCATTGCCGAAAGAATAACTACTATGTCGTTTCCTGCATTGTAATCTTCAATACAGCGACGTGCTACGTTATAGATTCTCTCTTTGTTGGCAACAGACGTACCGCCAAATTTCTTAACGACTAACATTTTTTCCTCCTCGAGTTAAGATTTTATCCCCAAAACATCACTATTTTAATTCCATTTATTTTATTTTTCAACAAAAAACTACTCTGCTTCCAAAAAATGATTTAAAAGAAGGTATCCTTCATCGTAGAAATAGCCTTTTTCAAGCGCTGTTTTTTCCGAAAATACAGGATTTCCGTCCTCTTCTGTCGATGAATCGTATAAAAGATAAGGAACGGCTTCTTTGGAAGCACTGCCGAGTCTGACGGGTGTCGGATAGCAAGGCATGATAAGGAGTCTGAATTCCACGTCCCTGCCCTGAATCTCTTCCACCAAAGGTCCTATGACATATGCATCAAGATTTTCTATGGCCGAAATCTTTTTATCCAAATCCTTGTTTTCGCCTGCAACGCCGGGTGCTTTGACATGAATCATCACAAAATCCATATCGTCCTCAAAAAACGCTTTTACGGCAGCATCTTTTTTGGAACCGTAATTGGTCGACAAATCTCCGGTGGCACCTTCGGCTTCCATTACTTTCAGATTTATTTTTCCTGCCAAAGTCTTAACCTTTTCGTCAGCCGTGACAATAGCGCCTTTTTTACCCGTGTTGGTATAAAAATCAAAGGATGCATCGCCTGTTTCATCCTTTAATATCTGTTCAATAAGTGAGGGATTATATCCGAGTACAGAAAGAATCGCAACATCGGATTCGGCATCCATTCCCTTGGGAATTGTATGAACGATGCCAAGCTCCGAAACTCTTGCAAGTGTATCGGTATGCGAAGTCTTGGCCGTAAAAAGAGGAGTCTTTCCGCCAAGTTCCTCCAAGGGTTCGTCCGACATACCGTCACATATTATAACTACATACTTCATATTTACTACCTGTCAAAAACCGCGGACCTGATTAACAGTCCAGAATACGAATATAATTGATTATCGATGCTTCGTAATTGTCTTTGATTTTAAAGAATTCTTCTTCGGAAATCTTTTTGCTTACAAATCCGATTTCGTCTGTTTCCGAATCAAGCACTTTCTCTGCGGGAAGGCTTGCGGAAATCTCTTCAAAAGAATCCTTCTTTACACGAACGAAATAACTGAAGTATTTTTCGCTGTCTTTTGCCAGGAGGGCATCTTCGTCCTTCCAGAGACATTCGATTGTTTTCCCCTTATTAACGGCACAGTCAACGATATCTGCCACAATTGCGGAAGCGGTTGCGAGTTTACCTGCTCCCTGACCATAAAAGAGTGTATCGCCGACCATGTTTCCTTTTACCATAATCGCATTGAATACGCCGCGAACCATCGAAAGAGGATGCTTGTCATTGACCATAAAAGGAGCCACGATGCACATGCATTTGTCATTTTCCATACGGCTTAATCCGAGAAGCTTGATGGAAGAATTCAGTTTCTTGGCATATTCGAAATCCGCTTTGTCGATATTCGTGATACCTTCGGTACGGATATCCTGATAATGAACGGTTTTTCCGCAGCTTAAAGACGTAAGAATCGCAATCTTTCTGCAGGCATCATATCCGCATACGTCGGCTTCGGGATTCTGCTCTGCATAACCCTTTGCCTGTGCTTCTTTAAGTACTTCGTCATAATCGCAGTTTTCTTCATCCATCTTCGTGAGCATATAGTTCGTGGTACCGTTTAAGATACCCGTAATGCTCTCGATTTTCTCTGCGGTAAAACTCGTGTGGAGCGGTCTTATAATAGGAATACCGCCGCCTACGCTGGCTTCGAAAATATATGTACAGTTATGTTCTTTTGCAATCTTAAGAAGCTCGGGACCGTGTTCAGCCACTACAGCCTTGTTGGATGTACACACGCTCTTCCCGTTAAGAAGGGCTTCTTTGGTAAACTTATACGCAACCTCGATTCCGCCCATGGCTTCAACGACGATATCCACCTCGGGATCGTCTACGAGAATTTTATAATCTTTTATGAACAAATCCTGATGAGGATCACCCGGAAAATCTCTTAAATCAAGTATGTACTTGACGGACCACAACACCGCTTCCGACAGTGCCGTATCCCATAACAGCAACACTTATCATAACTATCTCCTTTATGACAAAATAATGCCAAAACAACAGAAATTATAACATTTTTACAAGTGTTTGACAAGTTGAAAACTATGTTTGACACTCATCCCCCTGCATTGTTAAAATGTATAAAAGAAATTTCAAGGAGGCTTCCCATGAAAGAAAAATTATATACCATACCTATGAACGATGCGGTAAACGCCAAGGACGAGTGCCCTTTCTGCTTCGTCGAGCGCGATGTCGAGCAGGATCTTTTAGACCTGGTTTTAGGCTCGGGGTCATCCTACATGGAAGCCGATATGAGAGAAAAAACAGACAAAGCCGGTTTTTGCAAAATGCATTTTAAAAAAATGTTTGACTACGGCAACACATTGGGAAATGCGTGGATTTTAAAAACCCACTATATGGAGATGCGCCGTCAGATGAAGGATGCGATGGATGCTTACAAGCCCGGCAAAACTCCTTTTATGGCCAAATTCACAAAGTCTTCGGGCGCGGAAATGAGAAACTCCGTTGCTGCATGGGCTAAGCAGAAAGAAGAATCCTGCTATATCTGCAATTCATTTAAGGAAATGTACGAAAGATATCTCGATACTTTCTTCGTAATGTATAAAAAAGATCCCGAATTCGTCGAGAAGATTAAAAATTCAAAAGGCTTTTGCTTAACACATTTCGGAGATGTATGCGAAGCTGCGGAAACAAGACTAAACGACAAGCAGAAGGAAGAATTCTTCGCGATGCTCTTCCCTTTAATGCAAAAGAATATGGACCGTCTTCAGGAAGACGTTTCATGGCTCATTGAAAAATATGATTACAGAAACAAAGATGCCGACTGGAAAAATTCGAAGGATGCCATCCAGCGAGGCATGCAGAAATTAAAAGGCGGCTATCCCGCAGATCCCGTATATCAGCAGAAGAAGTAAAAAACAACGGTGCCAGACATGTCCTTAAGACAAGTCAGGCACCGCTTTTTTATTTTATCTGTCCCATTTATCACACAGCGAGTTGATCTGGTCTGCGAATTTTGCAAGGTCCTTGTTCGCACCGCCCTGGTTTCTTTCGATAACCTGCAAGAGCCTGTTGCCTGCTGCAAGAAGACGGGCAAATACTTCCGTAACTCTCTTCGTGGGATCTTTTTTCTCCACGGGCTTCGGATAAGCTTCGTATTCGATTTCATCCGCCATCAGATCGTAAATTGTGCCCGAGAACGGAGCATATGTATCGAATCCGTATTCATCTCTTAAGCAGTCAGCAAATATGTTGCAGACAGAATCTTCACCGTGAACAAGAAATACTTTGGCAGGTTTCTTTTTAAAAGCGCTGACCCAGTTGATAAGGCCGCCCTTATCGGCGTGTCCGCTCATTCCCGCGAGCACTTCTATGTGTGCATTTACCTGAATCGGTTCGCCGAAGAGTTTGACTTCCTCAACACCGTCCACGAGCATTCTGCCTAAAGTTCCGTTAGCCTGGTAACCTACGAAAAGAATCGTACACTCTTCTCTCCAGAGGTTGTGCTTTAAATGATGTCTGATACGGCCGGCTTCACACATACCGGACGCGGATATGATTACTTTGGGCTCCGAGTCAAAGTTAATCTCTTTTGATTCGTCGGATGTAATGGTCAAGTTAAGTCCGGGGAATACAAGCGGATTGATGCCCTGGCGCACGAGTTCCATTGCCTCATCCGAGAAGCAGTTGTAGATATTTTTCTGAAAAACCTCCGTTGCTTCAACAGCCAGAGGCGAATCCACAAATACCTTAAATCCGTCATGTCCTTTTATGAGTTCTTCAGACTTAATCTGTCTTAAGAAATAAAGCATTTCCTGCGTTCTGCCTACCGCAAACGAAGGAATTACGACATTGCCTCCGCGGTCAAACGTGGTCTGAATTATATTGGCAAGTTCCTTAACATAATCGGGCTGATCATTGGAGTGATACCTGTCACCGTAGGTGGATTCCATCACAACATAATCGGCTTCATCGGTGTATGTCGGATCTTTTAGAATCGGGTCGTTTACATTGCCCAAATCACCCGAGAAAACAATCTTCTTGGTGATGCCCATCTCGGTTATCCAGATTTCGATACTTGCGGATCCCAACAGATGTCCGACGTCCGTAAATCTGAAAGAAATTCCCTCGCATAAATCGTATTCGGCATTATATGCAAACGGAAGAATTTTACGAATGATTCCTTCCGCATCTTCCATTGTGTAAAGAGGTTTAACGTCAAAGTCCTTGGCGCCTCTCTTGGCCTTTCTCGTCTTCCACTCGGCTTCCTGCATCTGAATGTGAGCACAGTCACGAAGCATTATGCTGCAGAGGTCTCTCGTAGCTTCGGTAGCAATGACTTTTCCTTTAAATCCCTTGGAATATAAAAGAGGCAGAAGTCCCGTATGGTCAATATGCGCGTGCGTAAGAAAAACATAATCGATATCGCACTCCGCACAGGGAAGCTCGGCATTTTCATATACGTTAATACCCTGCTCCATACCATAGTCAACCAGAATCCATTTGCCGCATGCTTCTATGCAGTGACAGCTTCCGGTTACCTCGTGATCCGCCCCGATAAAATGAAGTCTCATATTAAATTTTGCCCCCTTAAAACCCTGAAGTATTTCTACCTCACATCATAATTTATTGTATCAAATTTTGACCGATTTTTCAACGAAACATATATATTTCACAAATCGTTTTACGAATTCCGAAACGACCTGATCACAGGTTAATCTTACCCGTAAAATAATAAGCCATGCATATGGCAAATGTGCCGACTAACATAAGGATTACGGAAATATACCATTTGCCGCCTTTATTATAGCCGTAAAAATCGTCCCATTTCTTCTCTTCATTTTTGACTATCAGAACTTTGTAGCAGTAAAGAATTCCGTATAGAACAACCGGAATCATTCCGAAAAGAGAATACACAAACGGAAGTCCTCTTCTTTCAAGGATCGTAAAAGTAACTATCGCTATAAGCGGATTGATTAAATGCATCCAGAGTTCGCGTCCCGTCAGAACCTTTTTGTATCCTATGGTGGGTCCCAGGAATACAAGCACGGTAATCATCGTTACCGTCACTGCTGCCGTTCCGGTATATTTAATCATCCATACAATAAAAGAATTCGGGAATATGATGATTAAGAGGGATGCAATCGCCAGATGTACATTACTTAAGAACGTAAAATATTTAAGCGGTCTTTTACCGTTTTTTAGTTTCCATCCCTCGTCATTTTTAAAAGATATGATTGTAAAGAAAACCATATCCGCGAAGACAATCAGATTTAAAACAATATCAATTATCTGTTTAACATTTGTCATAAGTTTTTATTTCTTTTTCTTTTTTTCTTTTATCCTGAATTTCTGGACATTAATTCCGGCCCTTCTCGCATAATTTAACAGCTGTTCAGGATTCGCCGAATAAATATTATTTGTCGTTGATACATTTGAAGGAAGAGGAACAATAGCTGTTCTCGCATACTCTCTCGCAACTAACGCTTTTCTAAGCTTCTCGTAATCAATGTTCATTTCGGTCTCATTAGCCATTTCGTTTGCCTCCTTAAATTGTTTATTCTTTTTTATCCGGCGCTTGCGCAACCAAATCTCTGTATTCTCTGCTGTTCATAAAATTCGCAACACCGTAGAGCGCGTCAAACGAGTTCTTTGAAGCAAGCAGGTCCTGGTAGAGCATATCCAGTATTTCCGAATCCTTGTTTTTGACTTTTTCAAATTCAGCAAGGACTATATAAAAATAATAGTTTAACAGTCTTTTATTATTTCGCATCCAGTGAAATATCGGACAGATGTTTATAAAAATCATTACCGCCAGATGCTTTTTATATAATGCATTTGAGTTTTTATCTTTCGACATAGGCAATATCTCTCTTCATTATCGTAAAACAAAATCTTTTCCCATGTTGTAATAAATCTTTATCGGCTTAATATCACGCAGATCTTTTTGCATAACCTGATCAATCATTTTGGTTATTGAACTGCATCCCAGCAATTCAAAATAAAGCTCGTTGGTGTCATCTCCGAAAACCTTTTTATTTATGATTCCGCATATGCATTTATCAAGCATATCATAATCGAGAAGCTGCGAAACACATACTTCGCAAGGTCCGTCCGCCATATTAAACGTGACTTTATCGGATATTTCGTATTTTTTATCAAATTTACTTATTACTGCATGCGTTGCAAGAATTTCGGGAAGGAAATAAACACATTCCGATGCAAGAACAGGATCGTCCATAATCTGCTTCGCATCTTCAACCAGACGGTCATATAAGTCTTCTGAACCTGCTGATTTGCGGAATAATTTTAAATATTCCACAACTGTATTTTCGAGTTTCTTTCTTCCTTCTTCTCCTTCATAAGGACTCTGAATAAAAGTTTCGGGATTTTGTTCGATAATAATAAACTGTTTGTCTGAAATAAGTTTTCCATCAGGCCATTTTTCGGCTACTTTTGCAACTATTCTTCCAAGCTCCGGAATATCCACATCATCTATTCTGCATTCGCCTACTACTTCGTTATAATACTTTGCGGCGTAGATTTTTACATACACCATTTTCTGATTTCCCAGGCGTTTTACAATTTCCGATTTTAATAGATCCCAGTAACGGTCGTTATTCCCAATATCGGAATCGTCGTTCTGATCTCCTATTCTTACAATGTCGCCGCAATATGCTGCCCACTCATGGTGCTTTCCGGCAAATTCGGTATCGAAAGGCTTTGGTTCCAAACCCGTAAAGAGTCTTCTTAACCCGGACATTAATCCGTATGAAAAAGAATATGATGCCATGGAAGCAGAGCTTATTACATCTGTTCCAAAACCTGTACACCATTCATAAAGATATTTGTCCCACCCATTTACATTCACATGAAATTCAAGTCCGACATTAGTTCCGTTAACCTGTGCAACCACGGGAGTGATAATTGTATCTACCTCAGGAAGATAAAGACTGTTTTCTCTTCTCTCAACTTCAAACCCTAGTGTTTCCGGTAATCCTTTTTCTAATACATGTTCTAAAATCTCTTCCATTTTCCCCCTCATTTCTGCTGTTTGAATCCAATCAAAAATTCAGTTCTTTTACACGGTTTTCTCCATTTACTATTTTATCATAAAAAAGACCGGAGAAATATATACTCCGGTCCGAATTTACAAATACTTTACAGATTATTCAATTTGTTTTTTATAGACTTCACAAATAGTGTTTCCGTAAGATTTTATTTCTTTTATGAGCGTATGGTCCTGCTTAAGTTTGTTATAGGCTTCTTTTGAATACATATTGGCGTAGGTTGTGTTTACAATGACGTAGTCGGCCTCTTTGTAATCCTCTTTTATGGTGATTCTTAATTTGTCCAAATTAATCAGTCTGTCGTAATTCCTCTCGATTCCCCAGAGAGTCGGATTGTTGAGGCATCCGACGGAGAACTCTTTTTCTTCTCTCTCGAGAATGGTGTTTAAAGCTTCTTCTATCGACAGATCCCAGTAGTCGAGTTCAAACCTTTCCTCGATGTTTTTGCCCGCAAGCATATTGTAAAAAGAATGCTCCTGAGGGTAATTCGCGCCGATTCCAAGCGCACAGTTTAAAAGATAAAATCCGGTTGCTATCGGAATGACTGCCGCGAGTTTTCTTTTCTTTAAATACCTGTGTATTCCGATAAGGCCATGA
>CACWZK010000098.1 GCA_902765365.1 uncultured Lachnospiraceae bacterium | reverse complement strand
TCCTACTATGCGCTTAAATGTGTTATCGCATGCGGCGGAAGTTTTATGATAGATTCCAAGGCAATTAAGGAAGGCGATTTTGAGAAGATTAAAAATCTTACAAAAGATGTGATATCTGCTCTGAATGCTCTCAACGCAAATGATAGTGTGGCTGATGATAAAAAAGAGAGCATTCAGAGTAATATAAACAGCGAAAAGAAAATTGATCTGTCCGGTTTATCGGACAAAAAGATTATAACATTCGGCGAACTGATGCTTCGTCTGGCACCCGAAGGATATTTAAGATTTGTTCAGGCGGATGCCTTTGAAGCAACATTCGGCGGCGGAGAAGCAAATGTAAGTATATCCCTTGCAAACTTTGGCGCAAATACTTCTTTTGTTACCAAACTACCTTCACATGAGATCGGACAGATGGCTGTCAATTCCTTGAGAAAATACGGAGTTGACACATCTTTAATCACAAGAGGCGGCAAGAGAGTCGGTATCTATTATCTCGAAAAAGGCGCATCGCAGAGACCTTCCAAGGTTATATACGATCGTGCAAATTCTGCGATTGCCGAGGCATCAAAGGATGATTTTGACTGGGATAAGATTTTTGACGGTGCAGGATGGTTTCATTTTACGGGCATTACTCCCGCACTTAGCGACGAACTTGCGGATATCTGTCTTTTAGCATGTAAAAAGGCAAAAGAAAAGGGCATTGTTGTAAGCTGCGATCTTAACTACCGCAACAAACTCTGGTCCAAGGAAAAAGCCGGTCAGGTGATGAACGAGCTCTGCAAATACGTTGATGTTTGCATTTCCAATGAGGAAGACGCAAACGATGTATTTGGTATCAAGGCACCAAACACAGACGTTACCGCCGGAGAGATTAATTCCGAAGGCTATAAATATGTTGCCGATGAATTAAAGAAAAGATTCGGTTTTTCATATGTTGCAATCACTCTTCGCGAATCGATTTCCGCGAGCGACAACAGATGGTGCGCAATGCTTTATGACGGAAACGAATACTTCTTCAGCAAGAAGTACAATGTGCATATAGTTGACCGTGTAGGCGGCGGAGATTCATTCGGTGCAGGATTGATATACTCGCTTATGCAGAATGAAAGTCCCGCGGATGCAATTGAATTTGCTGTAGCAGCCAGCTGCTTAAAGCATTCAATCGAAGGTGACTACAATTTCGTCACTGTAGAAGAAGTTAAAAAACTCGCTAAAGGCGACGCTTCAGGCAGAGTACAGAGGTAGAAGTATGGAATTAACATTAAAAGGAATTAAGAACAAAGAAAATTGGGAAAAAGCCGGAATCAAAATGCCGGCTTTTGATATTGAAAAAATGAAAGCGGATACCGCAGAAAATCCCGTATGGATTCACTTCGGCGCGGGAAATATTTTCAGAGGTTTTATTGCTGTTTTACAGCAGAAACTTTTGGACGAAGGCAAAACGGATAAAGGTATTATCGCAGCGGATACATTTGATTTTGACATGATAGACAAAATCTATGTGCCTTTTGATAATTTGGCGCTTTCGGTAGGTTTAAAAGCAGACGGCAATACCGATATGCGGGTCATAGCTTCGATTGCCGATGCGGTTAAATGTAATTTTGCAGACGAAAAAGAGAAAGAAAAACTCATAAAAGCAGTGAAAAATCCTTCTCTTCAGATGATAAGCTACACCATTACGGAAAAGGGCTATTCCCTTAAAAATATGCAGGGAGAACTTCTTCCCGTGGTTGTAAGCGACATTAACGAAGGACCGAAGAGTGCAAAACATGCAATGAGCATTACGGTTGCATTACTTCTTGAAAGATTTAATGCCGGTGCATATCCGATCTCAGTCTGCAGTATGGATAACTGTTCACACAACGGAGAGAAATTAAAATCATCCGTGCTTGAAATTGCAAACGAATGGGCCAAGAAAGGCTTTGTTTCAAAAGAATTCATCGATTATATTTCCAATGAAGAAAAGGTTTCTTTCCCCTGGAGCATGATAGATAAAATCACTCCGAGACCTGCTAAATCAATCGAGGAAATGTTAAAAGAAAAAGGCATTGAAAATATGTCCGCAATCGTTACCGATAAAAACACTTTTATCGCTCCTTTCGTAAATGCGGAGATACCCGAGTATCTTGTAATAGAAGACAGATTTCCTAACGGACGTCCTTGCCTTGAAGATGCCGGAGTTTATTTTACGGACAGAGATACGGTAAATAAAACCGAAAAGATGAAAGTAACCACATGTCTTAATCCTCTTCATACCGCAATGGCTGTATTCGGATGTCTTTTGGGATATGACCATATTGCAAAAGAAATGCGTGATGAAGACATTAAAAAATTAGTCATGAATATAGGCTACAAGGAAGGCCTTCCGGTTGTGGTTAATCCCGGAATCATAGATCCAAAGAAATTTATCGATGAGGTAGTGGAAGAGAGACTTCCGAATATGTTCATACCCGATATGCCTCAGAGAATCGCAACAGATACAAGTATGAAGATACCCATCAGATTCGGCGAAACCATCAAATCATATTATTATTCACCCGAAAGAGACGTAAACGATCTGACATTTATCCCTCTTGCGATTGCTGCCTGGCTCAGATATCTTTTAGGAATCGACGATAACGGCAATCCTATGGAAGTAAGCTCCGATCCCCAGCTTGAAGATTTGCAGGACAAACTCTCCGGAATAGTATATAATGATGTAAGTACTTATAACGGTCAGATAAAAGATATTCTTGCAAACGAGAATATTTTTGCGATTAATCTGGTTGAAGCAGGTCTGTCTGAAAAGATAGAAAACATGTTTAAGGAAATGCTTAAAGAAGGTGCTGTAAGAAGCACACTTCATAAATATGTCGAAATGCTTTAAAAGAAAATTCAGGCCGCCCGAGGGAGGATATAAATGAACAGGACAATGAATTCGATAGGCTGGAAATACGGACTCATGGCGGTAGTGTATATCGTACTGAATTTCGGTATATCCGCTCTTTTACAATGGCTTGTTCCTGATTTTGTCGAAAAGCATGCGGTTATTCTTACTTATGCAATGATTATATTAACCGTTGATTTGGTAAGTTTTCCGCTTGTTCTCTTACTCACTCATAATATGCCCAAAGCAAATATAGAGAAAAAAAGACTCGGCTTCGGGAGATTCCTTCTTTGTGTTCTTATAATGTACGGACTGGTTTTAGCCGGGGCATTGATAGGAATGATATTTCAGTTAGTCTTAACGACACCGTTTGGCAATAAGGAAAGCTCCGAACTTGTTGACCTTTTAATTAATTCGAATTCTTTTTTAAGAATATTTATGGTCGGCATTCTGGCACCGATCTTCGAAGAACTCATTTTCAGAAAAGTACTCATCGATCATGTTGCTCCCAAGGGAGAACTCGTTGCGATTCTTGCATCCGGCATTATGTTCGGCCTTTTCCACGGAAACTTTCAGCAGTGCTTTTTTGCTGCATTTATAGGCTGCCTTTTTGCTTACATTTATCTGAAAACAGGAAGAGTAATCTATACGATTCTTCTTCATATGTTCTTAAATACCGTCACCAGCGGTATTACGGTAGAGCTTATCAAGTGGGTTTACAAAGCGGCCGAAGGCATCGGAATCGATTTATACTCCGCTGCAGACAATCCCGATTTGTATAATGTTTCAAATGTTCAGGCACTTGCATTACCTTCGATGGCACTTATTTTATGGATTCTTCTGCTTTTATTCATTATGCTTGCCGGACTTGTGACATTTATCGTTATTGCATGCATGAAAAAAATTAAGATAACCCGTAAGGAAGAAGACGATTCTTTCTCAAAGCAGGCGTTAAGTCTGGTTGCTTCGCCCTGCATGTGGATCTTTTATGTGGCGATGGCAGTAATGTTTGCGCTCGAATATGTGCCGCCGATAATAGAGTTTTTTATGGCTGAATAAGATTTCCGGAGGTATGTATGGATTTTATGCGTGAAGCCTTAAAAGAGGCATACGAAGGTATAAATAACCGCCACGGAGGACCGTTTGGATGCGTCATCGTAAAAGACGGTCAAATAATCGGTCAGGGGCACAACAGAGTCCTCATAAAACATGACCCCACATGCCACGGTGAAATGGAAGCGATAAGGGATGCATGCGAAAAGACCGGAAGCCACGATCTGACCGGATGTGAACTGTATACAACCGCTGAGCCCTGTCCGATGTGCTTAGGTGCAATTCTCTGGGCAAACATAGCAAAGGTTTATTACGGCTGCAATGTAAGCGATACCGACAAAATCGGTTTCAGGGACGACAAGTTTTATGATTTTTTCAACGGTGAGAAAAACATTTTAACGCTTGAAGAGAGCGACAGAAAAGAGTGCAAGAAACTCTTTGACGAATATATAAAAGACAAAAAAGCCCAAAGGTATTAAGAATATGAAAAACCGGTGTATGTGCACCGGTTTTTCTTGTGTAATATTCTTTTTTAATTTCACATGACGGATTCGGGATATTTGGGATAAATCTGATTCTTGATATCCTGCATTTTTGAATCCATTTCCGTGATGGTGGTCGCACAGTCAAGAAGCTGTGCACTGATTGACTGAGAGATTTCCTCGGTCAAATCCTTTTTGTAACGCATCTCGTGTTCGAGACTGGCCCAGAAATCCATCGCAATGGTTCTTAACTGGACTTCGACTTTAAGATATTCCTTGTGCTCCGAGAAGAATACGGGTATTTCAACAATCATATGATAACTTCTGTAGCCGTTGGGCTTGGGTGCGCGGATGTAATCCTTGTAATTTACAAGTTTGATATCATCCTGCTTTAATATCATGTCGGCGATTTCATAGATATCGTCCACGAAAGGACATATAACTCTGATACCTGCCACGTCATGTATTTCATCCTGAATGTTATCGAATGAAAACTCTAAATTTTTTCTGTTAAGTTTGTCCCGTATGCTCTGTATTGTTTTGATTCTCGAGTAAATCGCGTGAATGGGATTTCTTTTATTTTTTATCTGAAGTTCTTCGTTTAAAACTTCAAATTTGGTACGAATCTCTTTAATCGCACAGGAATACTTGGTCATGAGTTCTTTATACTGATCGAGAACCTGGATTAGTTCCTCGCCCGAAAGCTGGTCTTTAAGCTCGTTGATCAGCATAATGTTTTCTTCGCTTTGCATCGTAAAACCCCCTTGATTGCATGTACTTATTTTATCATAGTGACTGTTAAAAGTGTATAGCAATTATGTAAAAATTGTGTTAACATATGGTGTGGCTTTTAAGCCTTTACATTATTTAAACGGAAAAATATACGGTATAAAATCAGGCTAAATTCAAATAAGCATAAGGAGATACATTGAAATGCTTGAATTAAAAAATGTTTCTTATGAAGTGTCGGATATTAACGACAACAAAGAAATATTAAAAGACATCAGTTTATCCATCGATGAGAGATTTGTGGCTATCACCGGACCGAACGGCGGCGGAAAATCCACACTTGCCAAGTTGGTGGCAGGAATCATAAAACCCACATCCGGAAAAATCTTACTTGACGGAGAAGACATAACCGATTTAAGTATTACAGACAGAGCAAAAAGCGGTATAAGCTTTGCTTTCCAGCAGCCCGTAAGATTTAAGGGAATCACGGTAAAAGATCTTATAAGATTTGCCGTAGGACATGATATTTCTACACCCGAGGCATGTGCTTATCTTTCCGAAGTAGGTCTTTGTGCCAAGGATTATATCAACAGAGAACTTAACGCATCGCTTTCGGGCGGCGAAGCAAAAAGAATCGAAATCGCGATGACAATGGCAAGGGGAACATCACTTTCCATTTTTGACGAGCCCGAAGCAGGAATCGACCTTTGGAGTTTTCAGAGTCTTATCAAGGTCTTTGAACATCTTCACGAAAAGGCCGGCGGAAGCATAATCATTATTTCGCATCAGGAAAGAATTCTTAATATAGCAGATGAGATAATTATTCTGAAAAACGGAGTTGTAGAAAATCAAGGTACAAAGGCATTTATTTTCCCTAAGCTGGCAGACACTTCATCATTGAAGGGATGCAGGGGAGTTTTGAAAGGAGCTGACCGTAAATGAATTTAAACGAAACAGAAAAAAGCCTTCTCAAAGAAATTGCAGATATAAGCGATATTCCCGAAGGTGCTTTCAACATACGCTCAAACGGAAAATCCGTCGGCAGACGTTCGGGAAAGAATATAGATATTGTACCAAAGGAGGACGTGAGCGGACTTGATATTTTTATAAAGCCGAATACAAAAGGCGAAAGCGTACACATTCCCGTAGTTATGACACAGAGCGGTCTTAAAGAAGAAGTGTATAACGATTTTCACATAGGTGATAACTCTCAGGTTGAG
>CACWZK010000097.1 GCA_902765365.1 uncultured Lachnospiraceae bacterium | reverse complement strand
ATGTTTTCGACATATCAGTTCAATCAGACATTAAGAGTCTGCGACAGAGCCACAGGTCTTAATCTTATGATAGGCCTTAATGCATTTACCGTATGCTCAGGTATTATATGCGAACATTTAAACGGCTCCGAGCATTGCGCCGTCAAACTCGACAGCGAGGACATCAATACCGTCGGATATATCGTAAGAAAGGGTATGTCAATCTCTCCTTTGGGACAGAGATATATTGATGAAATAAGCAAATACAAAGGAACCCAAAAATAATTTTAAGATTTTAACTAAACGAACAAAACCGGTTGGCTATAGGTAATGCCTATAGCCAACTCTTTTTTTTTAATATTATTCATTTTGGGTTTCATTGATTAAACTTGATATCAATCAAAAGTAAGGTTAGGACAGGAAATAATAATGAGCGAAAGAAATTTGGATTTTGAAAGTGTTACAAACAGATATGGTACGAAAAGCCTTAAGTACGACTTTAAGGAAGAAAGACATCTCCCTGACGATGTGCTGCCTCTCTGGGTAGCGGATATGGATTATCGTACTTCTTCATACATAGAGGATGCACTTGTTGAACAGGCTAAACATGCGATATTCGGATATACGGAAGTTGATGATGATTTTCTTGAAGCGCTTAAAAACTATATAGCACGGCATTATAACAGGGTTATAGAAAAAGAGTGGTTTCACAAATCGCCTTCGGTTGTTTTTTCGATAGCAACCGCAGTAAAAGCGTTTACCGAAGAAGGCGGATATGTACTGATTAACCAGCCCGTATATTATCCGTTCATGGGAACGATTAAGGAAAACAACAGAAAGATTATAAGCAGCGACCTGGTTAATGACGGGACCGGATATTACAGAATCGATTTTAAGGATCTTGAAGAAAAGATAAAAGAATACAGACCGAAACTCTATCTTCTTTGTTCCCCTCACAATCCCGTGGGAAGAGTCTGGAGCAAAAAAGAATTGCATAAAATAGGGGAGCTCTGCAAAAAATACGGAATAATAGTTTTCAGCGATGAAATTCATTCGGACTTTGTATGGGGCAGCGAATTTACTACTTTTACGAATGCCGGAGAGGGTTATGACAGATTCTGCATTACATCGGTATCTCCGAGCAAAACATTCAATCTCGCAGGCCTTCAGGTATCCGGAATTATCACAAGCAACAAAGAGATTTACAACAGATTTCATGCAGCGTACTCGGCAGCGGGCTTCAGCCAGATAAACGGAATGGGTATAATCGCGTGTCAGGCAGCGTATACATACGGAGAAGAGTGGCTTGAGGGCGTTAAGAAAGCAATAGAATCCAATCTTGATTATGCCGTAGAGTATTTGTCTGAGAATCTTCCCGAGGTAAAGGTAAGAAAACCTGAGGGGACGTATCTTTTATGGCTGGATTTTAATTATTATGATTTTACGGACAGAGAATTAAACGACATCATAGTGCATGATGCGAAGCTCTGGCTCGACAGAGGAAATATCTTCGGCAGAGTCGGCTCGGGATTTCAGAGAATCAATGTGGCATGTCCGAGAAAGACTCTTGAAGATGCACTCGAAAGACTTGTGAATACATTTAAGATTTGTGAACAGAAGAGAAAAATAAGTTAGATCCAAGGATTTAACTTATTTTTTGAAAGGAGAAAGATATGTCATATATAGTACCGTTTCAGACAATTGGACTTTTTGAAGACACATTCAGGCATCAGATTAATAAAAAGACAGGCAAAATCGATGACAGGGAGTTTGTCTTTAACAGGCATTTCGGACCGGGTGATAACGATCTTGCAATAGAGTCTGACAGATACCGCATCATATGGATGCCCGGCTGCCCTCATTCGAATAAGGCGGTTATAACAGCACGCCTTCTCGGACTTGACAGAGTAATCAGTATCGGAGAATGTGGGATATTAAGAGATCCTCGCGGATGGGTATTTTCTGAAGATTTGGGTGAAGTGGACCCTGTACTTAAGATTCATTATCTCGATGATGCCTATCTTAAGGGTGATCCGAATTTCACGGGAAGATCGACGGTTCCCGCGATTGCGGATATTAAAACCGGAGCGATTGTTCAAAATGAAGCATGGGATATACCCAAGTATCTTATTGTTGACTGGAAGCAGTATCACAAAGAAAATGCTCCCGATTTATACCCTGTAAGCTTAAGAGAAGAAATTGATGAAACAATTGAGTTTATCAAAACCAAGGTTAACGCTTATGCATGCGGATTTGCGCTTAACCAGGAGCAGTACGACAGGGGATATGAGATGTTCCATAATGCTTTGGAAGAACTTGAAGAGAGACTCTCGGATAAAAGATTCCTGCACGGAGATTATATTACGCTCTCCGATATTCATCTTTATGTGGCATTAATAAGGTTTTATATCAATTACCATCTTGTCTTTGGTGTGAATAAAAAGCGTTTGCAGGAGTATCCCAATCTCTGGGGATATACAAGGGAATTGTTTAAAACGGACGCATTTTACGAGTTTACAAAACTTGATGAGATTAAAAAACATTATCAGCTTTCGCCTCATATGAGAGCCAAACAGGGTAATGTGTTCGGCCTTGTGGGAACGGGACCGGACTTGAGAGAATTGTTTGAAGCAACCGACAGAAAAAAACTCTCAAATGATGAAGACAATCTTTATATCTACGAGCAAAACACAGGTTTTTACAGTGAATATTATTCGCATAAAGACGTTAAGACCGAAATTAAATATCTGAACAAATTTGTGCTTGAACCGATTAAAAAGGCTTCCGAGTCAACATTCCAGACTGATTTAAACAGGTGGAATGCCAATCTTATTGATGCTCTTAAGCAAATTGACAAAAGACTGGATAAAAGCAAATACCTTCTTTCTGATGAAATCAGCGATGCGGATATATTACTGTATAAAACTTTAAAGAAATTAGATTATATATATTATCACCTTCTTAAGTTAAACAGTTATAAAAGCTATGATTTCGCCAATATTAAAAGATTTGAAGAGGATTATATATCCGAAAAAAGTGATAATTTGGCGGATATTATCGAAGAGAAGGAAAAAGAGTATTCTAAACTTGACGAAATCAGGAACCCTTACGGAATAATTTTCAGGGGACCTGAAATTTAAAGTGTAATTGAAGGGGTTTTATATAAAAGACTGGCTATAGGCAATACTTATAGCCAGTCAAATGTTTTATATATTTTTCAAAAAGAATAAGACGTGATAGTATTCTCTTCAATGAATAACCCACCAAAAAGGTAGGCATAACGGAGAACAAAGAAATGAGAAAGATTTTTTTAGGAAAAAGAGCCATAGGACGATGTTGTTTATACTTTAAGGACAACCGAATGTGCCGTTAAGGTACTGATTAAATATAAATGATTTAAAGAATTAAAAAATATATCAAACAGGAGAAAAAGAAATGTTAAATAAAAAGATAAATAAATTAATTACAACAGTTTTAGGGGCAGCGCTTATAGGAGCAAGCTTTACAGGATGTGGTAAAGTAAGCAACACAACAAATATTGAGGCTACTACAGTCAGTGTTGAATCAGCATCAAACAGCGAGAGCGGAAGTGTTGAAAACGAAGTTGCAGAGGTAACAAACGAAGTTGAGGTCAGAAAGATCTATGCAGTAACCGGTGCTTCACCCAGACCCTTCACATATTACGGTGATGACGATCAGGTAATAGGACAGAACATCGAACTTGTTGAAGCGGTATTTGAGAAACTTCCCCAGTACGAACTTGTTTGGGAAGTAACGGATTTCCCTTCAATCTTTGCGGGACTTGATTCCGATAAATATCAGCTTGGCGTTAACAACTTTGCGAAGAATCCCGAGCGTGAAGAAAAGTATTACTTCACAGATCCTATTTTCTCAAACGCTTATATCGTTGTAGCAAACAAAGACGTAGAACTTCCCGACAGCCTCTCTGTAGAAGACTTGGGCGGTCTTAAGTTTGTCGGACAGGCAGCCGTTAATGTTACAACACTTATTGAGAATTACAATGATACAGATCCCGAGAAACCCATAGAGATTAATTATACGGAAGAGGATCTTAACATCCAGCTGAATGATATCCAGTCCGGTAAGTATGATTTTACAATCATTGATAAGCCTATGTACTTCGGTTACTATCAGCCTGAATTCGGATACGATCTTCATGCGATTGCACTCGCAGGATACGGTGTCGGAGAAGGCATGGACAGTTATCTTATTGTAAGCAGAACTGAAGAAAACAAGCAGCTTGTGGAAGATATCAATAAAGCACTTCGCGAAGTAATCGAAGAGGGTAAATCCAAAGAAATCAACCTTAAGTATTTCGGAGATGATTACTCCCCTTCTTATGAATAAAAAGTATATTTAATGATAAGCCCGGCTCATTTGTCGGGCTTTTCGATTAAAATAACGGAGATTGAAAATGGCCAAATTATTTGACGGGGTTTTGGTATTTAAACAAATCCCTTATTTATTAAAATATCTGCCGACTACACTGTATTTAACTTTTATTGCACTTGTAATCGGCTTAAGCATAGGACTTTTTATAGCAGTTATCAGAATCAACAAAGTACCGGTTCTGAATCAGCTCTCAATCGGGTTTGTGTCTCTGATGAGAGGAACGCCTATCATAGTTCAGCTTTATATAACATATTTCGGTATTCCCATAGCGCTTAAATATTTTAATTACTATCACGGAACCAATTACGATATCAATGCGATTCCGGGCATAGTTTTCGCAATGGTGGCTCTCGGACTTAATCAGGCAGCTTTTGATTCGGAGACAATTCGTTCTGCAATCCAGTCTGTTGATAAAGGTCAGATTGAGGCAGCCAAATCCATGGGTATGACGGGTCTTCAGGTATTAAGAAGAATTACGCTTCCTCAGGCAATTACTGTTGCTCTTCTTCCTCTCGGCAATTCGCTGATAGCGCTTTTTAAGGGCACATCCCTAGCATTTACCTGCTCTGTTGTGGAAATAACCGCGGCTGCCAAGATTACGGCAGGCAAGAGCTACAGATACTTTGAAGCATACTGCTCGATAGCGATTATATATTGGGTAATAACTTTTGTTCTTGAAAGAATTCTTGTTCTGATAGAAAAGAAGACTTCAATTCCGGCCGAGCCTAAGGAGGTGAAGGCATGAACCTGGTAGAGATAAGAGGACTAAGCAAGAAATTTGGTAATAACGTTGTACTCGACAATGTGGATCTGGATATTAAAAAAGGAGAGGTAGTAGCCATTATCGGACCTTCGGGAACCGGCAAATCGACTCTTTTAAGATGTCTTAATCTCCTGGAAAAACCCGAAGCGGGCAGTGTCAAGTTTAATGATAAAACTTTTAATTTAACCACCAAGAACAAAAAAGAAAAACTTGAGTTACGACAGCATACCGAAATGGTCTTCCAGCAGTTCAATCTTTTTAAGAACAAAGATGCATTGTCAAATGTTATGGAAGGTTTGACGGTGGTTAAAAAAATACCCAAAGAGGAAGCCAGAAAGAAAGCATTGGAAGAGATAGAAAAAGTCGGAATGTCTGACAGACTGTATCATTATCCCAAGCACTTATCGGGCGGACAGCAGCAGAGAGTTGCCATTGCAAGAGCACTGGCGCTCGAACCGGAACTTCTTCTAATGGATGAGCCGACATCGGCACTTGATCCCGAACTTGTTAACGAAGTATTGCTGACTATCAAAAGAGTAGCCAAAGAAGGAAATACAATTCTTCTGGTAACTCATGAGATGAATTTTGTTAAGTCTGTAGCGAACAGGATTATTTTTTTGGAAAACGGTAAGATTGTTGCCGACGGAACTCCTCAGGAAATATTCGAAAATCCGACCAATGAAAGACTTAAAACATTCTTAAGCAATATTAACATGCTTGAGAGTGCGGACAATTATATAATCTAGATACTAAATATTTATACTAAAAGGAGAAATTAAAATGGCTTGCGGTGAAAGTTTTATTAAAGAAGATATAAAAGAAAGTGTAATATACAGCGATGAACTGGCAAAGGCTGATGCTGCGGAGCGAAATGTTCCTCCCAGACCTCAGGAAATAAAAGCGGAGATTAACGAAAGAGGTGCTTTTATAAGACAGCCCAATCGCTTCACGACACCTTTTGGTGATAACGGAGGTGATTTAAAGGCGGAAAGCGGAAGATACCATCTTTTTTGGGCTAAAGGCTGCCACTGGTCCAACAGGGCGTCAATCACAAGAGAACTTCTCGGACTTGAAGATGCGATAAGCATTTCTATAGTTGACCATACAGGAGAATCCAATACATACGGATGGGGATTTACAGATCAGCCAAACAGAACTGATGCGGTTACCGGTCTTAAATTCTTAACGGAAGCTTATCTTAAGGCAGATCCCGATTATAAGGGAAGAGCAACCGTTCCCGCCCTTGTTGACAAGGAAACATTAAAAGTG
>CACWZK010000096.1 GCA_902765365.1 uncultured Lachnospiraceae bacterium | reverse complement strand
ATCGGCGGTGATGAATTCGCTGTATTTTTAAAGGGCGAATATACCGACGATGAAATCAATTCATACTGCGATATGATTATGACAGCCGTTCACAACGATATGAAGGATCCGTCCGAACTTTCGTACAACCCTTCGATTTCAATCGGTATTTCGGTATCTCCCGATGACGGTATCGATTTTTACACGCTTTATCACAGAGCTGACAAAGCTTTGTACTACGTGAAGCAGAACGGCAAAGATTCATACCATTATTACAAACAAAGAGAAGAATATCTTAACAATACCATCGAAAACTTTAACAGCGAACAGGATCTTTCAAGACTTGAAGGATTTATGAAAGAGAAGAGTTACGAAAACGGTGCGTTAAGGGTAGAATACGAAGGTTTTAAGAATATCGTTCATTTCGTACAAAGAACGATAGCAAGATCCAATCAGACCGTATGGATGATTCTTTTCACGCTGACTCATTCAGGCCCCGAGAAACTCTCCACAGAACAGCTCGAGGAAGCAATGCAGCAGGTAGAAAGAGCTATAGTTGTATCCCTCAGAATGGGAGATGTTACAACACAGTATTCGTCCTTCCAGTACGTAACGCTTCTTATGAATGCAAACGAGGAAGATTCGAGAGGAATAGCTCAGAGAATTATCCTTACATGGCAGGAACTTTCAGACGATAAATACATGACACTGACATACGATTTAAAGAATATAGTACCTAAATAAAATAATTAAAGCCAAAAGAGAAATTTCCCTTTTGGCTTTTTTATTATCTTTTATACATCGGAATATATTTCTGATCTTCCATGATGGGTTTATACGCGGGTCTTATTATCTTGCCGTTGTTTGAAAGTTCTTCCAGTCTGTGAGCAGACCAGCCGACGATTCTTGCGATTGCAAACATCGGAGTGTAGAGTTCCGACGGAAGACCGAGCATATCATATACAAATCCGGAATAGAAGTCGACGTTTATGCAGACACCTTTGTACATCTTTCGCTCAGAAGCGATAATCTTCGGTGCAAGTTCCTCGACCTTGGAATATAAAGCAAATTCTTTTTCAAGACCTTTTTCCTTGGATAGC
This sequence comes from uncultured Lachnospiraceae bacterium, assembly GCA_902765365.1. Taxonomy (GTDB): domain Bacteria; phylum Bacillota; class Clostridia; order Lachnospirales; family Lachnospiraceae; genus UBA3766. The sequence continues at coordinate 5,357 of CACWZK010000096.1, read as the reverse complement.
ATTTCGACATAACTCTTAAATACCTGAGCTCTTGGGTCACTTGTCGAATAAATTGCATGTCCAACACCGTAGATAAGACCCTGATGGTCGAATGCTTCTTTGTGAAGAATCTTTCTTAAGTAGTCGCTTATTTCATCTTCGTTTTCCCAGTCGGCAACTTCTTTTTTCATTTCGTCAAACATCTGAACCACCTTGATGTTTGCGCCGCCGTGACGGGGACCTTTAAGAGAACCTATAGCGGCTGCGATAGCCGAATAAGTATCTGTTAAAGTGGATGTTACAACATGTGTGGTAAATGTTGAATTGTTACCGCCGCCGTGCTCCATATGAAGAACCAGTGCAAGGTCTAAAAGCTTGGCTTCCAGAGGAGTGTACTTGCTGTCAGCGCGAAGTAGTGATAGTATATTTTCAGCTGTTGAAAGCTTTGGATTCGGTCTGTGAATAAAGAGCGAATTGCCGTCGTGATAGTGGCTGTAAGCCTGATATCCGTAGATGGCAAATTCGGGGAAAAGCGCAATTAACTGAAGACACTGCCTTAAAACATTGGGTAAAGAAGTGTCGTCTGCACGGTCGTCGTACGAATACAGAGTCAGAACGCTTCTTGCAAGAGTATTCATCATATCCTTGCTCGGCGCTTTCATAATGATATCGCGGACAAATCCCGTGGGAAGAGAACGGTAATCTGCGAGAATTTCTTTAAAAGATTCAAGCTGGCTATCTGTAGGAAGTTCGCCGAAAAGAAGAAGATAGGTAATCTCCTCGAATCCGAAACGGTTTTCTTCCGTGAAACCTTTTACGAGATCTTTTACGTTGTAACCTCTGTAAAAGAGTTCTCCGGGCAGAGGAATCTGCTCTCCGTCAACGATTTTATTTGCACGTACATCTGATATATGAGTAAGTCCCGTAAGGACACCGCGACCGTTTAAATCTCTTAAACCGCGCTTGACATCATACTGCACGAATAATTCATTATCAATTATGCTTTTTTCGTAAGATTTGTCTGCAAGATTTATTATCTCAGGAGTGATTTCACTGTGTTTACTTGACATTTTTGGCTGACCTCCTTTAACTAGTAATACGTTTTGGTAAACATAACTTGAAAACGCGGTATTATTACTATAACATATACAGAATTATTATTCAAAACTATTCATCAAAGTTAACAAAAAGTTTACATAAGAGAGAAAAATATGAAATTAATTGACTGTATCAGAGAAGAAATTAAAAAACAGGGGATTGACTGGTATTTTACCAAAGATTCAGACCCTCACATGAGTGAATATGTTAATGATTATTACAAATTCAGGACCGTGATATCTGGTTTTACCGGTTCTAACGGAACGCTCGCAATCGGAATGGACGAAGCTTTCCTTTTTACGGACGGAAGATATTTTATCCAGGCTGAAAAGGAACTGGAAGGCTCGGGTATTAAACTTATGAAAATGAGTACGCCGGGGTATCCGTCCATAAAAGAGTTTGCCAATTCTTTGTCGGATAAGGGACTTACTGTTGCCTGTCCTTCGGCTATTTTTTCATACAAAGAGGTTCTTGATTATCGATTCAATAAACTTGATGACGATAATACAGTCTTTCTTGATGCTTACAGAAATTGCTTCGGAAAAAATTATCCTTCACTTGACGTAAACGATTGTATCGAATTTCTGCCTGATTCCTTGACGGGTGAAAATTCGTCTTCAAAAATCGACAAGGTCAGAAAATATCTTACGGAGCATGATATTTACTTTTATTTCAGCGCATCATTGGATAATAATATGTGGCTTTTAAACATTAGAGGTCGTGCAATCAAATATAATCCGATGGCATTGTCTTTTTTAATGATTACTCCGAGAGATACCATTCTGTTTTTGTATCATAACAAAAACAGTGATGAAGGCTGTGAGGAATTAAATAAATCCGCTTTATTAAGCAATGATTTTAATTACATTGAATCCAAATTCAGGGAAATTGGTGTAAAGGTTATGCTATATGACAGCCTTGAGAAATATTTAAATATTCTTCCTGCGAAGAGAAAAGCATGTTTTTCTTTTGATAAATTCCCTGCCAAATATGCCAACATTCTATGCAATAAAGAGTTTGATATGATTAATTCCGACTGCAATATATCGAAACTTCAGGCGGTAAAAAACGAAACGGAGATTAAATGCCTTAAAGAGGCTTATAAAAAAGATAATAAAGTTGTATGCGAATTCCTGAATTGGATAAAAGAAAATCCCGTTACGGATATGAACGAATACGACCTTATGAAAAAGCTTGATTCCATGCGACTTGAAAATCCCGAATGTTTTGATCTTTCTTTTGATACGATTTCGGCTTCGGGTCCGAATGCGGCTATGATGCATTATGAATCAAAGGAAAATGACTGCTCGAAAATATTAGAAAACAATTTATATCTGGTCGATTCAGGCGGTCAGTGGTACGGCGGAACGACCGATATAACAAGAACAGTTGCGATAGGAACACCCACATATGAAATGAAGCATGATTACACAAAGGTTGCGCGCGGAATGCTGGCTTTGATGAATGCCGTTTTTATAGAAGGATGCAGCGGACTTAATCTCGATATTCTTGCAAGAGAACCCATGTGGGAAGAAGGTGACGACTACAAATGCGGAACGGGGCATGGAGTCGGATATATGCTTTCCGTACACGAAGGACCTCATGCGATAAGATGGGTTCAGAGACCTGTCGGAAGAGAGGCTGTTTTAAGACCGGGAATGCTTGTTTCCGATGAACCCGGAATCTACAGAGAAGGCAGATATGGCATCAGAATCGAGAACATTTTACTCGTAAAAGAAAAGTGTCAAACACCCGACGGAAGATTCCTTTGCTTTGAGTGTTTAACCTTTGTTCCGCTTGACGAAAATCTTCTTTTACGAGAGGAGATGAGCGACCGCGAAATTAAGTGGCTTGATTCTTATCAGAATGAATGTTATTCACAGAACGGGAGATTATGATTTTTGCTTCTTTTATGAGGGATAAAATACCTTTCGCTTATGGCAAAAATCACTATATTTAGACTAAAATTGGGCCTCATTTACACATATATGTAAAACTTTTGTTAATTAAATATCAATTACAATAAAGTCTATTGACTTTAAAAGCACATTTTTTTATACTATTTAGCGGTGTAATATTCCAAAGTAGCGATATGTTGGAGTTAAAAAATTTTAAATAAGGAGATATATTATGGCACTCGATTTAACAAAGTATGGTATTAATGCCGCAGAAATCGTACACAACCCTTCATATGAGTTTTTATATGAAGAAGAGATGAAGCCTGAACTTACAGGATTCGAAAAAGGAACAGAGACTGAACTCGGTACAGTTAATGTTATGACAGGTATTTATACCGGTCGTTCACCTAAAGACAAATACATTGTTATGGATGAGAACTCCAAAAATACTGTATGGTGGACAAGCGAAGAATATAAGAACGACAACCATCCTATGAGCGAAGAGACATGGGAAGTTGTTAAGAAGCTCGCTAAAGACGAACTTAACGGAAAGAGACTTTTCGTAATGGATGCATTCTGTGGTGCCAACAAAGACACAAGAATGGCAGTTCGTTTCATCATGGAAGTTGCTTGGCAGGCTCATTTCGTAAAGAACATGTTCATCCAGCCTACAGAGGAAGAACTTGCAAACTTCGAGCCTAACTTCGTTGTTTACACAGCTTCACTTGCAAAAGTTGACAACTACAAAGAACTCGGCCTTAACTCCGAGACATGTGTAGCATTCAATACAACAAGCCGTGAGCAGGTTATCTTAAACACATGGTACGGCGGCGAAATGAAGAAAGGTATGTTCTCTATGATGAACTACTATTTACCTCTTCAGGGTATCGCTTCCATGCACTGCTCAGCTAACACAGATATGGAAGGCAAGAACACAGCAATCTTCTTCGGTCTTTCAGGAACAGGTAAGACAACACTTTCAACAGATCCCAAGAGACTCTTAATCGGTGATGACGAGCACGGCTGGGATGACAACGGCGTATTCAACTTCGAAGGCGGATGCTACGCTAAGGTTATCAACCTTGACAAAGAATCTGAGCCCGATATCTACAACGCTATCAAGAGAAACGCTCTTCTTGAGAACGTTACAGTTGATGCAAACGGCAAGATTGATTTCGCTGACAAATCCGTAACAGAGAACACACGTGTTTCTTATCCTATCGAGCACATTGATAACATCGTTAAGAAAGTTAACGGTATTTCTGCAGGTCCCGATGCTAAGAACGTAATCTTCTTATCAGCTGATGCATTCGGAGTACTTCCTCCTGTATCAATCCTTACACCCGAACAGACACAGTACTACTTCTTATCAGGCTTCACAGCAAAGCTTGCAGGTACAGAGCGTGGTATCACTGAACCCACACCTACCTTCTCAGCTTGCTTCGGCCAGGCATTCCTTGAGTTACATCCTACAAAGTACGGTGAAGAACTCGTTAAGAAGATGCAGAAGAGCGGCGCTAAGGCTTACCTTGTAAACACAGGCTGGAACGGCACAGGCAAGAGAATCTCCATCAAAGATACCCGTGGTATCATCGATGCAATCCTTAACGGTGACGTTAACAATGCTCCTACAAAGAAGATTCCTATCTTTGATTTCGAAGTTCCTACAGAGCTTCCCGGAGTTGATCCTGCAATCCTTGATCCTCGTGATACATACGCTGATGCTTCAGAGTGGGATGCTAAGGCTAAAGATCTTGCAGAAAGATTCATCAAGAACTTCGGCAAGTACACAAGCAACGAAGCCGGCAAGGCACTTGTTGCAGCAGGTCCTCAGTTATAATTTAAATTCATACTTGTTTAACATACTGAAGCAGGATTTTATAATCCTGCTTCTTTTTTTCTTTATAAAAGAAATAAATTTATGTATTATAATATTGTTTTGATTTTTTCACATTTTTTTCACGATATTTGTTTACAATATAAAGTTGAAGAAGTATTTGCTTTTTCGGAGGAGTTATGAAAAAATCAAAAATACTTGTTGTAGATGACGAACAGAGAATGAGAAAAGTCATCAACGATTATTTATCTAAAAACGGTTATGATGTCATTGAAGCCTGTGACGGCGAAGATGCGCTTGATAAGTTTTTTAAAAACAAAGATATCGATCTTATAATACTTGACATTATGATGCCCAAACTTGACGGCTGGGGAGTATGCAAAGAGATCAGAAAAGAATCCAAGGTTCCGATTATTATGCTTACTGCCAAAACAGACGAATCCGATGAACTCTTGGGATTTAAACTCGGAGTGGATGAATATATTTCCAAACCTTTTTCACTAAAGATTCTTACCGCCAGAGTTGAAGCAATATTAAGGCGATGT
>CACWZK010000095.1 GCA_902765365.1 uncultured Lachnospiraceae bacterium | reverse complement strand
ATTACGCTTGTATTTAAAATGGATAAGAAGGCACCCGAGAAAAACAAATTCGGCTTCGGTAAATTTATAGTAGGTCTGTTTATGATGATTGGTGCCGTAGGCGTCGGAGCAGTCATCGGCGGAGTGGTAAACTTTGCAATAGTACTTCCTTTTGGAGTAAAATTTACTGACAGCAATGCTCTGGCAAATCTTATGAGCGGATCAAACGCTTTCTTTAGGATTCTTACGGTCGGCATTCTTGCCCCCATCGTTGAAGAACTTGTTTTCCGTAAGTTTCTTATAGACAGAGTTGTAAAGTATGGCGAGTGGGTTGCGATTATCACATCCGGACTTATGTTTGGTCTTTTCCACGGTAACTTCTCCCAGTTCTTCTTTGCAACATTAATCGGCGGTATTTTTGCCTATGTATACATCCGCACCGGAAAAGTATGGATTACAATCGTTTACCACATGATTTTAAACCTTGCGACAAGTGTGGTTACCACTACTCTACTCGGCATGGTTGATTATGAGGCGGTTGCAAAATACGGTGAAATAAGCAAACAGGTTCTGGCCAATCCAAACGATACGGCATTACAGGCAGAGATGACCGAAGCCATGATGGCATCGATTCCGTACCTGATTTTATGCGCATGGTTTATATTCCTTATCTGCCTCATTGTAGTCGGAATTGTAGTCTGGATCATCGTTCTGGCTAAAAAGAAAATTAAAGTACAACCCACGGAAGCTCAGGTTGAAAAGGGCATGAAATATGCCTGGGGCAATGTAGGAATGATTATTTTCATCATCGGAACGGTTGCACTTTTCGTATTCAACTACCTGGCAATGATATTACCCGCAATAAAAGGATAAATCATAAAAGAAATAAGATTATGAGGGGTTGCCTATGTCTCTGAATAATCATTTGAAAGAGTACCGTGCGAGGATAGGTGTTAACCAGCAGGAGCTGGGTGCAATGGTACATGTTTCAAGACAAACAATCAGTTTGATAGAAAGAGGAGATTATTCTCCGTCAGTGACCTTGGCCTTAAAACTGGCCGGGGTTTTTGGCGTTAAAGTGGAAGATATTTTTGAGTATACGGATGACGGAAAGGATGAAGGAAATGAATGAAGAAAAGAAACTCGCTGAGATAAAAAATGAAGATTCAAAGAAAAAACCGATTTTCTTTGTAGTCCTGGCAGTTCTTTGCATCCTTGGCGGATTCTTAGGCTTTTTTATGGCTTCCCAGCAGGAGAAAATGGATATTGTCCTTAACCTTTTTAAAGACAATACCCAGATTTTAGCCATCTTTTTCGCATCACTTTTAATCATAACGGACCTGGTTTTTTCAATCTCTTTTATAATAAGATTCAAATCACTTAAGAAACTCTGGGCGAAGGAAGAGGAACGCGACGACAACTGGGATTACATCGAAGAAAAACTCTCTTCTCTGGCTACTTTTATAAGTTGTGCGATTATCATATCTTTCTTTTTATACGGCTGCTCGGTGTACAATATTCGCGGGAATTTAAGGGGAATAGATGAAGGCGTCAGAATTCTGAATATTCTTTATGATATCTCTTTTGTCTGTTCAATCATATTTATGTTTGTTTTCAATTTTGTATTCTTTTATATGCAAAAGAAACTCGTGGATTTTGAAAAGATAATGAACCCCGAGAAAAAGGGAAGTCTCTACGATTTCGGTTTTAACAAAAAATGGTATGAAAGCTTTGATGAAGCAGAAAGAAATCAGGTCGGCATCGCAAGCTACAAAGCATATATCATAGTAAGCAAAACCTGCCTTGTAATGATAGCTGTTCTCATGTTTATGGGAATGGTTTTGGAAATAACCATTTTACCTCTTTTAAGCGTCTGCGTATTATGGGTTGTTCAGGTTATTGCGTTTGGAATCGAAAGCAAAAGAGCATCAAAGAAGCTGATGTAACTCCCAAATGTTATCAAACTCGGCAAAAATCATCGATTTAAATGAATCATCAGAGGGTGCCTGATCGGGGATAAAAATAACTTTAAGCCCTGCAGAATAAGCACTTTTTACACCGTTCGGAGCGTCTTCCACAGCGAAGCATTCGGACGGTTTTTTATTTAATTTTTCGCAGGCATATTTATAAATATCGGGCGCGGGCTTTCCGTGTTCAACCATGGTAGCACAGATAATATCCGTGAAAAATTCGGAGATTCCGGTCATTTCCAGATACTTTGCTGTACGCTCCGGATCAGTAGCCGTTGCAATTGCGACGGTTATATTTTTATCCCTCAGATAGGTTAAGATTTCTTTCACTCCGGGGCGAAGGTCGATACCGTATTTTTCGATATGTCCTTCGACATATTCTTTTCTTCTCTGACGAATAAGATTGTAGTCAAAATCTTCTCCGTACCAGTCTTTAAACTGTCTCGGCGCAAACGGCCTGCCGAGAGAGCGAAGCATTAACGCACGCTCGTCAGACAATTCATATCCGTAATCTGCAAGCGCCATCGGCCAGTATTTTCTGTATAATTTTTCGGTATCAATTAATGTACCGTCAAGATCGAATATAAATGCGGGTTTTTCCATTTCTTCCTTTCAGCCATTTGGGGCCGGTTCTGTTTTGGCTTTTTTGACCACCCGGGGACAGTTCTCCTACCGTCCGACCATAATATAATATCCGAAAAAAGCGAAGAATTCAATTGGAGAAAAAGCAATAAACGTGAAAAAAGCACTTGAAAATACATCGGCATACCGATATAATTTTAAAATAGAAGGAGATGAGAATTATGTTGATTAATGACAAACTTATAGAACAGAATATGACAATGTATCGTTTAAGTAAGGAAAGTGGCGTTCCACAGGCAACGTTAAATGATATATGCAGTGGGAAAACCGATTTAGAAAAGTGTGCGGCAGGGACATTGTATAAGATTGCGAAAGTTCTTAATGTTTCCGTAGAAGACATTCTTGACTCGGCGAATATTATTCGGAGTGAATTTGAAACATTTAAGAGTAATACTTGTCATTATGTAAAGGATATGGGCGATATTGATTTTATGATAGATGTTTTGGAGACAGATCAAATAAGCGCTTTATACAAAAAACACTGGTATCCGGAAGCTTTTTATCTTCTTGCTATGGTGGATTATCTTTCCAGGGAAAATAATATCCCTCTTTGCACAAAATATGACGATTTACGCACGAAAAAATTGCAGAAACCAATCTATCCTGCAGGTGTTCTTCTGACTAGTGAAGTCCTAAAATCAGATGAACCCATAAAAAAAGCAGAGGCAGATGCTATTCCGGAATTTAAAAAATTTAATATTATGGAAAGTGAGGTGAGAAATGTTGTATGATAAACCTTTTTCGAAAGAAAATCTGGATGTTTATTTAAAAGAATTGGCTAAAGAATATCGGAAAATAAATGGGAAAAATACTCCGGCGGAAATCATTTTGGTAGGAGGAGCAGCAGTTATTGTCAATTATGGATTCAGAGAAATGACTTATGATATGGATGTGATAATCAATGCTTCTTCCTCAATGAAAGATGCAATAAATTATGTAGGGGACAAGTATGGGCTGCCTATGGGATGGATAAATGAGGATTTTAAGAAAACAACTTCATATACTCCTAAGATTATCCAATATTCCAAGTATTACAAAACATACTCCAATGTAGTTACATTTAGGGCTGTCTCAGGAGAATATTTGATAGCAATGAAATTAAAGTCCGGAAGAAAGTATAAGTATGACAGATCCGATGTGATTGGTATTTTATTAGAACAAAAGAATTTAGGAAATCCAATAACATTTGAGAAAATAAAAAACGCAGTCAGCAATTTATATGGTTCTTATGAAGTCCTTTCAGAAGAGATTCGACAATTTATTGAAAGTGTTATCGAAAATGGGAATTATGAAGAATTATTTAAAAAGACACGTCAGTACGAGAAAGAGAATAAAGAGAACCTGATTGAATATCAGGAGGAAAAGCCCGGAGTGATAAACGGGAATAATTTAAACGATATTATTGATATTTTACGTAAAAGAAAAAAAGAAAATGAATAAACAAGAAACAGCGCCTGTTACAAATTGTAGCAGGCGCTTCTTTTATTTAATGATTACTCTAAACCAACCGTCTTTTATTTTTATCTTTGATTTAAATCCCAGGTTGTTTAAAATGTTCTTTACTATCGAAAGTCCGAGGCCGGTTCCGTTTTTATCACTTCTGCTTTCATCGCCTTTTACGAACGGCTCCCAGAGCTTCTGCGGTTTTACGTTTATTGCATCTATAGGTGTGTTTTCAATCACAAAAATGTGTTTTGAAAATGGCGTGTCTTTGGCGTAAATATTTATGTTTCCGCCGTCCTTGGTATACTTTAAGGCATTGCTTAAAAGATTGTCCATTACCCTTTCGAGAGATGCTCTGTCGGCGTTTCGTCTATAAGACCCTTCGACGGACAGTTTGATATTTTTCTCTTCCAAAAGAGGTTTGATTCTCTCGGCCTGCTTTGAAGCAATATCGCAGAAATCCATCTTTTCAAGTCTGCCTTTTACGGTATTTTCTTCAAGTTTCGCGAGGCCTAAAACATCCGTTATAATGCCGTTCATGTAATTGGTGTTTTCAAGTATTGCATCGGCATAATGTTCGCGCTTGTCGGTCTGTATGTTTTCTTTTAAGTTCTCTGCATAGCCGCTCATTACGGTAAGAGGAGTTTTTAAATCGTGCGCCATGGAGCTCATGAGAGCTTTTCTGTAGTCTTCGTTCTGATAAAAGACTTTAAGCTTGCTGTACGATAAATTGGACAGTATAAAACAAACAATCATGTCGGCCAGAAAGTAGATAATTGAAAGAAGGATAATGAAGGATAAATAAGTCTTCAAAAAATCATCGGTCAACTTAACTGTTATAACATATTCATTTCCTGAAGCATCCGTATAATTTACAGTCCTGGTCAAATGGTTTGAAAATGGTCTTCGTGCAATTTTCAGATAGTCGTCGAGAGACAGATTTCTGCCTGTAACAAGGTGCAGTCCGTGTATCTCTTCCCCGTCTAAAAACATGGTATATGTTTCGGTATCGTATCTGTAAGGCAGGAGGCCATCTGTATTTTCGAGAGGCATACTGAATGTTTTGATATCGGTTGTATATTCTCCTGTCTCGTTTAAGGCTCCGGCCCAGGAAGGAATGCGTTCTGTGGTTATTTCCACTTTTGTCGGATAAACCTTGAGGGTTTCCTCATCTACATATCCTTCGAGTATTTCTATGTGTTTAAAGGTTTCTTTATGAGGTATCAGGAATTCTAAAAGAGTAGAATCGTATTGTTCATTGTAGCCGTTAATTACTTCCCTGACTTCTTCAAATCTGCAAAGAGTTTCATAATCGCAGATGTAAACGTTTCTTTTAAGAAGTTCATAATTCTCGTCCCGGATGGTTTGCATTAATGTCCATGCGGGGGAGGTATCCATTATTAAATTGTTATCGGAATCATTGACATACATATATCCTTTCATTCCGGGAAATTGCGCGAGGGTTGACTCCAAAGCCAGATTGATTCTGAATTTAAGGAAGTTGTTATTTTCCGTAAAAGTCGATTCTTTTTCGCTTTGCAAAAACTTTGAAAGCGTCGGCTCGGCAATGTAATCCATATTTTTTCTTAAGACGGATTCGGAATATTGATTTAATGCAAAGCAAGATATGAATATGATGATAAGTATTATCGGAACAGATATAAGCAGTTTCCCGGTAAACACTTTTAAAAAGGTTTTTCGTTTTTTCATTTATGCCTCCGTTATTTTATATCCTTTTGAAATGACGGTCTTGATCTGTTCGCCTGCGCTGCCCAAGTTTTTGCGAAGCTTTTTGATATGATTGTCGACAACTCTGTCCCCACCTTCATATTCATATCCCCAGATGGCATTTAAGAGGGTGTCACGCTCAACTACCCAGTTTTTGTGCCTGGCAAGATATAAAAGAAGTTCAAATTCTTTGGGAGCGAGTTCAACCTTTGAACCGTTTGCGATAACTTCCATGCTTTTTGGGTTGATGCTTATTTTTCCTATGGTCAGACTTTCGTTTAAAACCGTACCCTTTGCCCTGTTTAAAAGAGCGATGCTTTTGGCATATAATGCGGCCAGCGAAAAAGGTTTGGTCACATAATCGTCACACCCTGTCTCAAACCCGAGAAGGACGTCTTCTTCCAGAGTTCTGGCAGTTAAGAAAATAACAGGCACATCACTTTTTTTACGAATCATTTTACACAGCGAGAATCCGTCAAGATAAGGAAGCATCACATCCAGGAGAATCAAATCATATTCGTTTTCACCAATCATTTGCTCGGCAACAAGTCCGTTCTCGGCTTTGAAAACTTCGAAGTCATTCTCTTTTTTGGATGTAAAATAATCCTCAATGATTTCTCTTATCTGTGCATCGTCTTCGACAATAAGCATTGAATATTTCATCGCTTGACCTCATTTCATGGTTATATGTTAAATAACGGATGTATCCTTTGTGTATCCATGCTGTATTTTTTTGATTATAACATGATAAAAGAAATTTGAGCAGGCAAATACGATACACCGTTTTTGGCGTATCGTTCAACTTGAACAAAAATCCTATATTTTATATAATAAAAGCGTATTTTGAGGGGTATTTGTTATGGCAATAATGAGTTTTGAAAACACTAAAGGCAAAAAACTTCTGAAAGAAGATGCAAATTATTCAAAAGAGCAAAAAGAAGCCCTGCAGGAATTACAACAGCTTAATGACTATTGGTCTTCGGAAATCATGAAATTTCATTTGCAGGCTTGCCTGGAAGATGAAGCTGAAAAGCTTAGAAATCCGCTTTCGCCGAAATCATTCTGTATTTGGCCTGTTCACATTTTATGTATGGTATTTCAGAAATTACAGTGCTGCTTTTATTACTTTTTTTATAATGCTTCTTTTAGATTTCCCTGCTTTTATACCATTCATTTACAGAGCCAAAAAAAGTAAAGAACGTGAAAATGAATATTTGAAAGTCGGAAGAGAGCAGTATGAGGTTTCGGAAAAACTTGACAGTCTGTACAAAAATTACTGTGAAAATAATAAATGTTCTGTTCCGCGAAAATATGTTAATCCGTATTATCTAATCCGTTTGGCAGATTACATTAACGAAGGACGTGCAAATAATTTAGAAGAGGCTTTAAATATACTTGAGGAAGAACTTGAAAAATCACAATAATGTTGAGAGAAATAGTGAATATAGCTACAGGATAATTCAGATTCAAAACAGTTGGGAATTGATCAACACGATACGATAAATATTTAATGAAAGGAACAAAGATATGGTAAAGCACGTAATTGTCTGGACACTCAAAGATGAGTATTCCGCAGAAGAAAAAGAGAGCATAAAAAAAGGAATAAAAGAAGGGCTCGAAAGTCTTAAAGGCAAGATTCCCGGACTCGTTGACATTAAGGTAAACATCAACGGCCTTGCATCTTCGAATGCAGACCTTATGCTTGATTCGACTTTCGAAACCGAAGAAGCACTCAAGGGCTATTCCGTTCATCCGGAGCATGTTGCGGTTGCAAACGGCAAAGTCAGACCTTACACGGCAGTCAGAAGCTGCCTTGATTTCGAAGTATAGATAATCGGTGCCCGGCTCGCATAGCGTCCCCGGCTCCGTCATAAAAGGAATACAAAATGAATCCTTTGGTAATATTAAAAAAGAATGAAGGCAGACTCATAAAGGCCGGAGGGGCATGGGTTTTTGACAATGAAATCGAAAGTATCACGGGTGAATACAAAAATGGTGATATCGTAATCGTCAAAGACAATGACGGCATTACTCTCGGCAAGGGTTTTATCAATGATAATTCCAAAATCAGGGTACGACTTTTATCAAGAAACGCCGACACCGAAATTGACAGAGCATTTTTCAGAATGCGTGTTAAAGATGCGTGGAATTACAGAAAATCAGCCATGAACGAAGATACGCCCGACAGCCTTAACTCCGTAAGAATCGTCTTCGGCGAAGCGGATTTTCTGCCCGGACTGACCGTGGATAAGTATAACGATGTACTTGTGGTTCAGTCGCTTGCATACGGAATTGACTGCTTCAAAGAGATAATAATCGAAGAACTTAAAGATGTTTTAAAAGAAGACGGCATTATCATAAAAGGCGTGTACGAAAGATCCGATGCCACGGTTCGTAAAAAAGAAGGCATGTATCTTCACAAGGGCTTTATCGGCGAAGAATTCGATACGAATGTGCCCATAAGCGAGAACGGCATAAAATATACCGTCGACGTCGTAAACGGTCAGAAAACAGGCTTTTTCCTCGACCAGAAGTACAACCGTCTGGCGATGCAGAGACTTTGTAAAAGTGTTTTAAATAACGAGGAAAATCTGGGCGGAAAAGGCACGCTTAAAGTCCTCGACTGCTTCACGCATATGGGTACTTTTGCACTTAACTGCGGTCTCGCGGGTGCCACGGATGTAACAGGCCTCGACATATCGGAATTTGCCGTGTCGCAGGCCACCGAAAATGCACAGATTAACGGCCTTTCGGAGAGAGTGCATTTCAGATGTGCCAATGTTCTCGATGAACTTCCGCTTCTTGAAAAAGAAGGTGAAAAATACGACATCGTAATCCTTGATCCGCCTGCATTTACCAAGTCGAGAGAAGCTACAAAAAACGCGATAAAAGGATACCGTGAAATCAATATGAAAGGCATGAAACTGGTTCGTGACAAAGGCTTTTTCGCAACTTGTTCCTGTTCGCATTTTATGACGGAAGATTTGTTTAAACAGACTGTTTTGCAGGCTGCCAAAAGTGCGCACAAACGCCTCAAGCAGATCGAATTCCGTACCCAGGCGCCCGACCATCCGATTCTCTGGGCTGCCGATGAATCCTATTATCTTAAGTTCATAATCTTTCAGGTAACGGATGAAAAATAAACAGTAAAGTGGTCCCCCGGGCCACTTTTTTTATGAGGAATCGTATAGTATAATAATTGGGTAAAAATTTGTATGGAGGGATACATTTATGGAAGTAAAAGGATTATGGGAAGTTTGTTCCGCACAGGTTTTCGATATGCAGAATATGGGAATGGTGTGGAAAACGAAAGAAGAAGCGGCAGGTCTTGACGATGATATGTCAGCCATGATTTTTGCCACTCTTTTTGATTTTAAAGAGGACGGTAAACTCTGCATGATGGTAAAAGGACCGGCAGCAGATTCGGTTCCCAAGGATGAACTGGATGAGGTCATTGCAGCCGGCAGGGCAGTGGTTGAAGACGGATTCGTTTACATGATCGATTTGAAGGACTGGAAGGAAGAGGACGGCAAAGTCTTCATTGACAGCAAGGAGCACGGAGAGGTTTTCGGCGAAGAAATAAGCCCCTGGAGAGAAGTAATCGAAGAGGGCAATACTCTTATAGTGCTTGACAATTATCAGATAGTAAAAGTCGGTGAGGCTCCGACGAGCGTTCGCAAGGTCGAGAAGAAGGAACTTACCGAAGAAATGAAAGCCGCAGTCGGCACATACAAAGGCCTTTACACCAAGATGGTATGCAGCGAAGATAAAGAAGAAAAGGAATTTACGCTCGAGTTAAAGGATGACGGTACGGGAGTTCATAAAAGAGACGATCTTGAGATTAAAATCCCCGAATGGAGCGTTGAAGGCGGAGAAGTTAAGCTTACCGAAAAATTCCTCGGAAAAATCGAGTACACGGGCAAACTTGACGGTAAGAATTTATCGCTCTTTAACGGCGATCCCCAAGCTCCCATGACTTACGAGTATGTATACGAAAAAATCTGAAGATAAAAAATTTAAGGACCCGTTCTGACGGGTTCTTATTTTTTTATGAAAATTAAAAACAATGACCGAAAATGCCTGTGAAATCGCAGTTTTCGCACTTTTAGGCAGTGGTTATTGTCCCTCTTTACATTGACATTTTGCCCGCTTAATTGTATAATGTCGTGTGGCGTTTATGGCAGATACAACGTTTTAAATACATAAAAAGAGAGATATATGAAGAAGATAAAAGCAGTAATTCTCGTGTCGGTTTTAAGTGCGGTTGCGATGCTTGCTGCCTGCACTAAAGAAACCACCGGAGATCCTAAAGTTAAATATTTCGTTGACGGCGTGGAAGCAGAAGCTGCGCCGGACAAGAATTTTTATAAAGCAGTTTCAATCGAATCCAACAGCAAGGAAGCATCCATTGTCTGGGACGTTGCAACATGGTCGCTTGAGACTTCAAACACAACAGGCAAAGAAACGGTTAACGTTTATTTTGAATATCAGAACAAGCCCGTCACAGTGGACGGAATCGGATTTGATTCCCTTCAGGATGCGTTTAATTACATAGGTGACGGTTCTAAAAGAATCTATCTTACCCGCGATGTCCAAGGAGGCGGAAATACCGCAGAAGGCGCTGAAATCAATATTGAACTCGGCGGTTTTACCATTGACGGAGTCGGAGAAGATACGATTATCAACAACGGAAAAATGACCATTTACGGCGCAGGTACCATTACCAACAGCGTAAACGGTGAATATTCAAAGAGTATCGTTAATTACGGCGAACTCACCCTTCAGGGAGTAACCGTTACCAACGATACCGATTCTGTGGCAATCTGGAATTCCGAGAACGGCAGCAGTGTTCTTACCATCAAAGATTCGGATATATCTCACAGTCATTCGAATGTTATGACTGTGGTTAATTCGGGTACCATGGAAATAGTTTCGGGAAGCATCACCGGCATCGGCGATTCTTTCCATCCCGTGATTTACAACAATCGCGGTTCTGCCGTACTCACACTGACAGGCGGCAGTGTTACAAATAATGCGGAAGGCTATGCAATCTACAATGAATCCGGGGTTATCAATCTCGGCGGGACAACCTATACAGAGTCCTACAACATGCCGTCTGCAGAATAAAGGAATTTCTCATGTTACAGTTTTTAAGTGACTTGGTTCACAACGAAGTATTAATGTCTGCGGCATTAAGCTGGATACTTGCGCAGATTATAAAAACAATCATCCATCTTTCAATTACCAAAAAATTTGTGCCTGAGAGACTGATAGGTCCCGGCGGAATGCCCTCTTGTCATTCTGCAGCAGTTTGTGCCATGGTAACGGCACTTGCTCTAAACGAAGGACCGGGCTCATATCTCGTGGCGGTAGCCGGACTTCTTGCAATAGTGGTTATGTATGATGCCACAGGCGTAAGAAGAGAGACGGGCAACCAGGCCAAAGTATTAAACGAATTCATCGAAATGTTCAAGAAAAACGGTTCCGAACTTTCGAACGACGAAAAGTTAAAAGAGTTCGTCGGCCATACTCCGTTTCAGGTTTTCTGCGGAGCAATGCTCGGAATCGGCTTTGCATTTTTGTACTGCCTGGTTCTCGTAAAACTATAGCAAAAAAACAAGGGGACGGGGTATATGTGTCATTTTGCACATCGCAAAATGACACATATACCCCGTCCCCAAGCATCTTGGCACATATCAATTTACTGTTTATTCAACCATTTCATATACTCTTTCAGTGCATCATGCCAGTCGGCAAACATAAATCCGTTGGTAATCTTAAACATATAGTTTTCAAGAACCGAGTAAGCGGGTCTTTTTGCTTTTGCGGGATATTCGTCACTGGTAAGCCTTTTTACCTTTACATTCTTACCTGCAATTTTAAATATTTCTTCCGCAAAATCAGCCCATGAGCAGATTCCTTCGCAGGTTCCGTGGAAGGTTCCGTAGTTTTCCGTGAAAAGAAGCGAATCCATGGCTTTGGCAAGTTCGAATGTACTGGTAGGGCTTCCGACCTGATCGTATACAACGCCGATTTCGTCGCGGTCTTCAGCGAGACGAAGCATTGTTTTTACGAAGTTTTTGCCGTCACCGTAGAGCCATGCTGTACGGATGATAAAGTATCTTGTGGAAAACTCTTTTACGAAGTTTTCACCTGCGAGTTTGCTGGCTCCGTAAACGCCCTGAGGATTCGGAATATCAAATTCCTTGTAGGGCTTGGTTGCATCGCCTGCAAATACATAATCCGTGCTTATATGCAGGATTTTGGCGCCGTTCTTTTCGGCAGCGATACTTAAGTTTCTCGGACCGATAGCATTGATTTTGTATGCAAGCTCTTCCTGATCTTCGCAGAGATCTACGGCTGTGTGAGCAGCGCAGTTAATAATTGCATAAGGCTTGCATTCTTCAACGAATTTAAGCACTTCTTCAAGATT
>CACWZK010000094.1 GCA_902765365.1 uncultured Lachnospiraceae bacterium | reverse complement strand
GATTATCTCGACATTATTTCCCACATCTGTGCGTTCAGGATATCCTGGTAATTTTCCTGAGCATAGAAGGCTGAATTGTGCATACAGTGATTATCTTCGACATTGTTCTTGCCGTAATCAAGTAATTCTGATTCCTTAAGAGGAAGAGTAGCAACACCTTCTGTAGCGAAAGGACATGTCTCGCATGCAATCTTACCGTCGTAAGCGCATATAATGCCCTTGTAATGCACGTCACAGTACTCAGTGGGCTCCGTACCGACTTCGAAATATTCGGTCCTGATATGGTCGTCACAGAGGCCTTCATTGGGTATCTTGCCCGATTCGGAGCAAATGGCACGTGTTGTGATGCCGTTTGGAATATCAAATGATGCATTGGGAAGATTTGAATGGATTCTGCCCATGCATTCTTTCCAAAGGTATTTAGCGATATCGTGCTGATCCCTGCCGAGGTCTACATTGTTGTCGAAACCGACCCATACGGTGGCTGTATAATAAGGTGAATATCCGGCAAACCAAATATCGTTATACGATGAGGTTGTACCTGTTTTACCTGCGATAGACATATTACCGAAGTCAACCATATGTGCGGTACCGTTTCTGATAACGTCCTGCATTGCACTTGTAAGAAGGAATGCAGTGGTTTCTTTTAAGACTCTTCGCTGTTCAAACATTGAACTGTCGAGAATTATATTTCCTTCATCGTCAGTTACTTTTGAGTATAAAAGAGGCTGATTGTAAATACCGCCGTTTGCAATACTTGCGTATGCGGCATTTGTTTCCATATTTGTAACACCGTGAGTAATACCGCCGAGAGCGAGAGCCTGGTTGATATCTGACATTACCTGACCGTCTCTGGTTACTTCTCTGTCTACGAGTGTTGTAAAGCCGAAATCAATGAGTTTGTCATAACCGGCCTGAGGTCCGATCTGTGTTAAAACCTTGACGGTTACTATATTAAGGGAGTCTTTAATACCTGTTCTTAACGAGCATACTCCACGATAGTTCTGTCCGTACCAGTTTGAAATGGGACGTCCGTTTTTGTAAGTGAAAGGAGCGTCATCCTGAACATTTGCCAGAGTAAACTCGCCCGAATCTAAAGCGGGAGCGTAGGTTGAAAGCACCTTAAATACCGAACCCGGCTGTCTCATTGTATCTGAAGCTCTGTTAAGAGTTTTACTTGCAATTTTTTCACCACGTCCGCCGACCATGGCAAGAACATATCCTGTATGCTGGTCCATAACGGTGATGGATGCCTGAGGCTGGGGAACAAGATTATAGTTTTCGGCTCTTTCCTCATCGCCTTCTTCCATAACTGCTGCTTTGTATTCTTCAATAGCAGCTAAAGCTTCTTCTTCAGAATTGTAAATAAGATTGAAATCTTTGTTAAACTCTTTGAAGTAACTCTGGAACATTTCCGTCGAATGATTGACAACATCTCCGTTAGCCTTGTCCACGGTTAACTGATAACTTAAGAGATATTTTGTCTTACCGGCATAACTTTCTTCGTTGCCGAATACTTCGTCGCAGTAAGCCTGAATCTCGGGATTCTGTGTAGAATAAATTTTAAGACCGCCGGAATAAAGCTGATCATATGCCTGCTTATCGGTGTAACCTGCAACTTCGATTAAATGCTTGGTAACCTGATCTGTAAGTTCGTCAACAAAATATGAGTTAATGCTCTTTGAAGCAACAACTTCGTTATTCTTTTTGATTCTTGAATATACATCGTCAGCAAGCGCTTCGGTCCATTCATCCTTTGTAATATAGCCCTGTTCATACATATATTTTAAAACTGTAGCTCTTTTTTCCTCGTTCTTATCAGGATGGGAGATAGGATTGTACTTTGCAGGGTTCTGTGTGATACCGGCAAGAACAGCGCATTCGGATAATGTAAGCTGATAAACCGGTTTTCCGAAATATCTTTGAGAAGCTGCCTGAACACCAAGAGTATTCTGACCGAGGTTGATGGTATTTAAGTAATACTCAAGAATCTCTGTCTTGGACATCTTTTTCTCGGTATCGATTGCGATATATTGTTCCTGAATTTTTCTCTTAAATCTGTTAATCTGATTTGTTTCGGTTACCCAGGTTTCGTCAAATACGTTGTTTTTAATAACCTGCTGAGTGATGGTAGAACCACCCTGGTGGAAATCAAAACCGTTTCTGATGCCATCAAAACCTGCACGGACAATAGCTTTTATATCGATACCATTATGCTCATAAAAACGCTCGTCCTCGATTGCTACGAATGCGTCGCAGAGATCCTGAGGTATTTTGTCAATTGCCACATAACTTCTGTTTGCATTGGCCGATACGAGTTTGGTCATTTCATGACCTTCGCTGTCATATACAACCGAAGCGTATCCTTTGGGCTTAAGGTCTGACATATCGACCACGGGTGAACTTGCCAGAACTCCGTTAAATGCACCTAAACCGACACATAAAAGAAGCACGCATCCGATGATAAATCCGATAAATAGTAATTCAAGAGCAGATACTTTAAAAAGATTGGCAACTTTAATGCCTTTTGAACGCATCTGTCTTAATGTTCTTTTTATTCCTAGCTTGGAAAAATTCATGTTGTTTCCTTTCGTAAATAAGCCTAAATAAGGCGTTTTCAAGTCGTATCGCACAACATATTGGTGTTTGTTTTCATAAGCACATATAAAATCAAATATATATTATAATATAAAATAGGAAATTTGTTAATAGTTTCAAATGGCGGTTTGAATCTTGTAAAAAGGGTTGCCCTTTGGTAGAATTATCTTCGAGGTTAAAATGAAAAAATTAGTCGAATCCGAAGAAGGTATTTATATAGAAAAAAAGTCTAAATTCATCTGTCATCTGTTTACTGTGACAAGCGCGGATGAAGTGACTGAAATCATTAAGGCCGAGAAAAAAAAGTATTACGATGCGAAACATCACTGCTATGCTTATGTAATGGGTGATGACGGTTCGGATATCAAATGCAGCGATGACGGCGAGCCTTCCGGTACAGCCGGCAGACCGATGCTTGATATACTTCAAAAAGAAGGCCTGACGGATATTTTATGCGTTGTAACCAGATATTTCGGCGGGACTCTTTTAGGAACGGGAGGATTAGTCAGGGCTTATTCGGCCGCTCTAAAAGATGCAATCGATAAAAGTACTTTTAAGAACGAAACAAAAGCTGTTATCGTAAAATACAAATACGCATATAATTTTGATGCCAGAATCAGTTCTTATTTAAGGGATAAAGATATAAAGGTTTTGGAAAACGATTATTCCGATGCGGTCGAGATTACAATTGTTTTACAGAAAGATAATTATTCTGCGGTAGATGCAGATTTGGTTAACATAACTAACGGAAGCGTTGAAAAAACAGACGAAACCGAATGCATGTACGCATTATAAAAAAGGAGAATTTAAATGAGTTACGCAGATCAGATTTTCATTAATATGTGTAAGGATATTCTGGAGAACGGTACCAGTACCGAAGGCGAGAAAGTAAGACCTCACTGGGAAGACGGTACAAGCGCTTACACCATCAAGAAATTCGGCGTTGTCAACAGATACGATTTATCCAAGGAATTTCCTCTTATCACTTTAAGAAGAACCGCTCTTAAATCGGCAACCGACGAAATTCTGTGGATATGGCAGAAAAAGTCCAACAATATCAATGATCTGCACAGTCATATCTGGGATGAGTGGGCTGACGAAAACGGTTCCATCGGCAAAGCTTACGGATATCAGCTCGGTGTAAAACATCAGTATAAAGAAGGCATGATGGATCAGGTTGACAGGGTTATTTACGATCTTAAAAACAATCCTTTTTCACGCCGTATCATGACAAATATTTACGTTCACCAGGATCTGCATGAGATGAATCTCTACCCCTGCGCATACAGCATGACTTTTAACGTAACGCAGAAGAAGGGCGATGACAAACTCACGTTAAATGCGATTTTAAATCAGCGTTCTCAGGATGTGCTCGCAGCCAACAACTGGAATGTGGTTCAGTATTCGGTGCTTCTTCATATGCTTGCCCAGGTCTGTGACATGAAAGTCGGAGAACTCGTTCACGTTATCGCGGATGCACATATTTACGATCGTCATATTCCGATCATAAAAGAATTAATCGAAAGACCCACATATGATGCACCAAAGTTTTGGTTAAATCCCGACGTTCATGACTTTTATGAGTTCACGAGAGATGACGTTAAGGTTGAAAACTATGTGACGGGACCTCAGATTGAGAATATTCCCATCGCAATTTAAAGGAGATAAAAATGAATTTGATTGTCTGCGTTGATTCCAATTGGGGAATCGGATATAAAAACGAACTGCTTGTCAGAATTCCTTCCGATCAGAAGTTTTTCAGGGAAACGACCACGGGCAAAGTAGTTGTCATGGGAAGAAAAACACTGGATTCCTTCCCCGGACAGAAGCCTCTTAAAAACAGAACAAATATCGTTATAACATCCAATAAAAGCCTGACATCCAAAGACGGAGAGATATACGTTCATTCAATCGAAGAGTGCCTTGAACTTTTAAAAGAATATAACGACGAAGATATCTTTATCATCGGCGGTTCGAGCGTATACAAGGAATTTCTTCCTTACTGCAACAGAGCTTTTATCACCAAAGTTGACAGAGCCTTCAGTGCGGATTCGTATTTCCCCAATCTCGATGAGGATGATGAATGGAAGATGGTAAAAGAATCAGACGAACAGACATATTTTGACAATACATTTTTCTTTACCGAGTATGAACGAATTTAACATATAAAGAAATAATCCTTTCGCGGGATTATTTTTTTATGAGTATTTAACAAAGAAATACGATTTTAATCAGAAATTTGATTGACAAAAAAAGGCTATTCGGTATAATTAAGGATAGTTTTTTTGAAAGGAGAAGGCGAAAATGTCAGTTTTTACAGGCGCGGCAGTAGCCATAGTGACACCGTTTAAAGCCAACGGTGAAGTCGATTACGAACAGTTTTACAAGAATATTGAGTTCCAGATCGCTCATAAGACTGACGCCATTGTTGTATGCGGTACAACAGGCGAATCATCTACGATGAGTCATGAAGAGCATTTGGACGTTATTGAGGCCTGCGTCAAGCGCGTAAACGGCAGAGTACCGGTTATCGCCGGAACAGGCTCCAACTCAACAGCCGAGGCAATTCATTTGTCTACAGAGGCTGAAAAGAGAGGTGCGGATGCGCTGTTACTCGTATCACCTTATTACAATAAATCTACACAGAAAGGTTTGTTCCTTCATTTTAAAGCAATTGCGGATTCGGTTAAAATCCCCTGCATTCTTTACAATATCCCCGGCAGAACCGGTGTGAACATCCTTCCTGCAACCATCGTAAAACTGTGCACCGAAGTTGAAAACATCGTCGGTGTTAAGGAAGCTACAGGAGATCTTGCTCAGACTGCAAGACTTGCACATCTTGCAAACGGCAAAGTTGACATCTACTGTGGTGACGATATCATGACACTTCCGTTTATGTCTATCGGAGCACTCGGAGTTATTTCGGTTCTTTCCAATATCGCTCCCGAAGATGTACATAATATGTGCGAGAAGTTCTCTGAGGGCAAGGTTAAGGAAGCAATGGATATGCAGTTAAAGGCTGTTCCGATTACAGATGCTTTGTTCAGCGAAGTAAATCCCATACCTATCAAGAAGGCCATGAGCTATATGGGTATGTGTGAGGATGTTTACAGAGCACCGCTTTGTACAATGGATGAAACTAAAGCCGAAGCTCTTAAGGAAGAGATGAAAGCTTACGGATTGTTATAATTCAAAAGATACTTAAGGGCACCTTTTTAAGGCGCCCTTTTTTTACATAAGAATCAGCGAGGCTTTTTTAAGCCTGGCCGGTAAGTGATTAAAAGGAGTTAAACATATGATCAGAATAATAATGCACGGATGCAACGGAAGAATGGGACAGGCCATCACCAGACTTGCAAAAGAAAATAACGAATTAACAATTGTTGCGGGCGTCGATCCTTTTGACGGTGTGGCAAATGATTATCCGGTATTTAAAAGCATAGAAGAATGTAATGTAGAAGCTGATGTAGTAATTGATTTTGCATCTGCAAAAGCTGTGGACAGTCTTCTTACATACTGTCTTGACAAAAAACTTCCCGTTGTCCTTTGTACAACAGGTTTAAGTGAAGAGCAGCTGACAAAAGTAAAAGAAGCAAGCAAGGAAATTGCCGTTTTAAAATCGGCGAACATGTCCCTTGGCGTAAATCTTTTAATCAAGCTCTTAAAAGAATCGGCACCTGTACTCGGAAATGCCGGATTTGACATCGAAATTGTTGAGCAGCATCACAAAATGAAAAAAGACGCTCCCAGCGGAACCGCTCTTGCTCTGGCTGATGCCATAAATGAATCCATGGATAACAGATATTCATATGTGTATGACAGAAGTCCGAGAAGCGAAGCCAGAAGAGAGAATGAAATTGGTATCTCTTCAGTCAGAGGCGGAACAATAGTCGGTATTCATGATGTTATTTTCGCCGGAGAGGATGAGGTAATAACACTTAACCATACCGCATATTCAAGAGCAATATTTGCCAAAGGTGCATTAAGCGCCGCAGCATTCCTTGCAGGCAAAGAAGCCGGATATTACGATATGCAGGATGTAATCGCATAACAGCCATTTGGGGACGGTTCTATTTTGGCTTTTTTGACCACCCGGGGACACATCTCTTAAGTTTTAGAGGGTTATAATATGAAATTCAGACCATGCATCGACATACATAACGGAAAGGTGAAGCAGATTGTTGGTTCATCCCTTACTGATAATTCTGCTAAGGAAAATTTCATATCGGATAAAGATTCAGCATACTTTGCCAATCTTTATAAAGAGTATGGCCTGTACGGAGGTCATGCGATAATACTTAACAAAGCAGGTACCGCAGAATATGAGGCATCTAAACAGGAAGCATTAAAAGCATTTGCGGCATTTGA
>CACWZK010000093.1 GCA_902765365.1 uncultured Lachnospiraceae bacterium | reverse complement strand
CAAATGTATGTGTATATATGATTCATCCGGGAATAAGTGTTACTCCGCTTGGAGCGAATGCGTTTGGAAGTGTGATAAGCAAACTTGCGAATGCTTTACGAGGTGTATTCAATTCTCCGGAAAAATCATCGTTGGCAATGGTTTATTCTTTATTAAAAGATTTGCCTGCCGGTTCAATTACAGGACCTTCGTTTTTAGAGGTGGGGGGTTATCCGAAATCGGGTAAAATCAGAAGATGTGTTAAAGAAGGGGCAGAAGAACTGATTGCTTTCACGGAATCGGAATTGAGACGCTGATTCTTTTATGGTTTATAAAATTTTTATAAAAGCCCTTTTATTTTACACGAAAAACAAACATAATGTTATAGACGAATATTCATTTTTCCCCTGACCTTATAGTATGATTGAAACGTAGAGGGATTATATATAGATACAGGGATATGTCAAAAGGGGAATTATATGGAACGCAAGGGTTTTTCACTTGTTGAATTAATTATCGTTATTGCTATAATGGCAATATTGGTTGGTGTTATGGCACCCATGCTTATGAGGTACATTGAAAAATCCAATGTATCTGCAGATATTCAGCTTTGTGATACTGTAAGAGAAGCAATCAATATAGCAAGAAGTAATATAGATATCAGGAATGACCCTTCAAGCGCTCCTCAGATAGATTATTTGGAAAGTGGCAATATCTATAGTATTAACATGACATCCTTAACTGCTCAGACTGCTTTTACCGATGAAGTAGCAGAAATAATCGGTTGTAAAGTAATCGGAAACGGTGCTGACGGCGAAGAAGTTGCCAGAAGCATGATGAAATCCAAGGTTGCAAAAAACAGCGGATTGCTTGTGATGCAGATGGATGGCAATAATCTATATGTTTGGATTGACCACAGTGATGCCGAAGGAAAAGATAATGATCATACATGCTCAGACTTTTCAAATGTTGAGACATCCGGCGTCATTTACTCAAGATGATAAAAATTTTTCTTTAAAATTTTTATACAAAACAACCCTTTCAATGATATGAAAAAAGGCTTCAAATTGTTATAATAACTTTTGAAGTCTTTTTTCGTTTTAGAAAAAATATTAAGAGGTGAAAATGAACGTATACGAAGAACTTTGCAAAGTAAGGGATAATAAGTACAAGGAATTCCAGAGTGCTCTGGTTCCGAATATTTCCAAAGATACGATTCTCGGAGTCAGAACTCCCGAGATGCGTAAAATTGCCAAGGATATGTTTAATACCGACGAAGGAAAGAAGTTTTTGAAAAAGCTTCCCCATAAATACTACGAGGAAAACCTGGTTCATTTTTTTATGATTGCAATGATTAAAGATTTTGACGAATGCGTAAAAGAAACAGAACGATTTCTTCCCTATATTGACTGCTGGCCGGTTTGCGATCAGTCGTCTCCGAAGGCGTTTAAAAAGAAACACGACGAACTTCTTCCCCTCATAAAAAAATGGATAGATTCAGACCATGTTTATACTTCAAGATTCGGTATGAGGATGTTAATGAATGAGTTTTTGGGAGAGGATTTTAAACCCGAATATTTAACATGGGTGGCTTCGAAAAAAGGCGAAGATTACTACCTTAAGATGATGGTTGCATGGTACTTTGCAACCGCGCTTGCAAAGCAGTATGACGCAACGATTCCTTTCTTTGAAAAGCATATTCTCGACGACTGGTGCCACAAGAAAGCTATTCAAAAAGCAATTGAAAGTTTTCGCGTAAGCGATGAGCACAAAGAGTATTTAAAAACATTGCGATAACGATAAATGTATTTCTTTGATAAATAGCGATTTTTATGGTAAAATAACTATGTATGTGCTAAGGAAAGAGATACATTATAAATGAGCGATTTTAAAAAGAACAGAAATTTAATTTGGGAATTATCAAAGAACGATTTTAAGAAGAGGTATGCGGGAAGCTCACTCGGCAGAGTATGGGCTTTTGTTCAGCCTTTGGTTACAGTCGTTCTTTATTATTTTGTTTTTGGCCTTGTTTTCCCCGGAAGAAGCCCTTATGACAGCCCGGTTCCTTATGTAATGTGGCTAACCGCAGGACTTGTTCCATGGTTCTTCTTAAATGAAGCCGTAACAACAGGAGCCAATGCAATGAATGAGTACAATTATCTTGTAAAAAAGGTTGTATTCAAAGTAGGAATTCTTCCGCTTATCAAGACAATTTCTGCTACATTCATTCATATTTTCTTTATATTTGTATTGCTTGTTATGTACTTTGCTTACGGTTTTAAGCCAAGCTTTCAGCTTATACAGCTGTTATATTATTCATTTTGTCTTTTTATGCTTGTGCTTGCTATTACTTATACAACGAGTGCGGTAACAGTATTTTTCAAAGACCTTTTACAAATAATCAATATTCTTCTTCAGGTAGGCATGTGGGGAACTCCCATCCTTTGGCATATAAGTTCTATTCCCGAGAAGGTTAAGTTTCTTGAACCGATTTTCAGATTCAATCCGATTTATTATATAATCGAAGGCTATCGCAGCTCGCTTTTTGAAGGAACATGGGTGCATGAAAGATGGCTGGACACACTGGTTTTCTGGGGAATAGTTGCGATTTTATTTGCACTCGGAGCATATGTGTTTAAGAAATTAAGACCGCTTTTCGCGGATGTTTTATAAATTGAGGTATTTATTTGATATCACATACATATTAAAACTGGGATAAATATATATGGTTGAAAAAAATATTGAAGAATTAAATATAGACAAATCCGTTGATTCAAAGGATGAAGGCGTGTCTTTGACGGAGTCAAAAGAAGTTGCAATCGAAGTTAAGAACGTAACAAAGATTTACAGCCTTTATAAAAGACCCTCGGATCGACTGATTGATACCTTTCATCTGATGCCCTGGAAGAAATATCCGAAGAATGAAGCACTCAAGGATGTATCTTTTACGGTTGATAAAGGTGAGACGGTAGGTATTATCGGTACTAACGGCTCGGGTAAATCCACCATTCTTAAGATTATTACAGGTGTTTTAACTCCGACTAAAGGTAAGGCTAAAGTTAAAGGCCGTATTTCCGCACTGCTTGAACTCGGGGCCGGATTTAATGCCGAATATACGGGTGTTGAAAACGTGTATTTAAACGGCACAATGATGGGCCTTACAAGAGAAGAAATAGATAAGAAACTGCCTGAGATACTTGAATTTGCCGATATAGGAGAGTATGTTTATTCTCCTGTTAAGACATATTCGTCCGGCATGTTTGTGCGTCTCGCATTTGCCGTTGCGATTAATATCGATCCTGAGATTTTAATTGTTGACGAAGCGTTATCCGTAGGTGACGTATTCTTCCAGGCAAAATGTTATCGTAAATTCGAAGAGTTTAAAAAGCAGGGCAAGACCATTCTTTTTGTATCGCATGACTTAAGCAGCATAGCCAAGTACTGCGACAGAGTTATTCTTTTAAACAAGGGTGACAAGCTTGGCGAAGGTTCTCCAAAAGAAATGATTGATCTTTACAAGCAGGTTCTGGTCGGTCAGTACAAGGACGAAACCGGAGAAGTAAAAGAGGGCCTAAATAGCGATACTCTTGAGTATGGTTCCAAAAAGGCCCGGTATACGGATTGTAAAATTATCGACAGCAACGGTAAAAACAATAATGTTATCCTAAAAGGATCGAGTTTTAAGATAGTAATGGATGCAGAGATTTACGAAGATCTCGAGGCTCCGATATTTGCTTTTACGTTTAAGAATGTACAGGGTACCGAGATTACCGGTACCAATACTATGATAGAAAAATCAATCACAGAAGGCTTAAAGGGCGGCACAAAGCTTACCATCGAATTCACTCAGGATATGAATCTTCAGGGTGGCGAATATCTTTTATCCCTCGGACTTACGGGATTTGAAAAAGGCGAATTCACAGTATATCACAGACTGTACGACTGCATAAATGTTACTGTTGTATCTGACAAGGATTCGGTCGGATATTACGATATGAACTCGAAGGTTAACATAACATATCATTAATGTAGATAACATAATTAGTTTACATAAATATTGAACATAGATTTTACTTGAATAATTCATAAAAAAGGTTTACATAAAATGGCAAATATTAAAATCGGAAAAGTAAATATAGACTTAATGCATTATTCCGGAAAAGATATTTATTCCGAAGGTGAGATAGAAGACAAACTTTTAAAAGTCGCTGAAGAAAAAGATCCGAAGGACTTCAGGAAAGTTATTGAAGAGAGCGAAAGCTGGTCTTATCTTTATCATCTTGCCAAAGAAAGAGAGAATATTGTATCGTGGCTTCCGATTTCAAAAAACGATAAAGTACTTGATGTCGGTGCGGGACCCGGAGCAATTGCCGGAGAGTTATGTAAACTCGCTTCGTCCGTCGACTGTATTGATTTGTCTTTAAAGAGAAGCAAAATCAACGCAAGCAGAAACAAAGAGTGCGGTAATCTTTCGATTAAAGTCGGAAACTTTACGGATATTGAGCCCGATCTTGACAACGATTATGACTGGATAATGTTAATAGGTGTTTTTGAATATGCGATTTCATATATCGGTTCGGAAACTCCTTTTGAAGATTTCTTAAAGATTTTAAAGAAGCATTTAAAGAAAGACGGCCGTATTGTAATTGCTATCGAAAACAGACTCGGGCTTAAATATTTCGCAGGATGTAAAGAGGACCATACCTGTGAGTTTTTTGACGGCATTGAGAATTACAAGGCTGACAGCCATGTCAGAACTTTTACGAAAAAAGGCCTTGAGAATATTTTCAAAAAGGTTAACATAACAAATTATCATTTTTACTATCCTTATCCGGATTACAAGCTTCCGAATGCAATTTATTCCGATAAAAGACTTCCTTTATGCGGAGAATTAAAAGACAATATCCGAAACTTCGATCAGGACAGACTGCTTCTTTTCGATGAAACCAAAGCTTTTGACGGTCTTATCGAAGACGGTATGTTTGAAGAGTTTTCAAATTCGTTTGAAGTTGTTTTAGGACCCGATGTAAATGTTTCCTATGCGAAATATTCCATGGACCGCGATGATAAATACTGCATCAAAACAAAGATTTTCGAAGAAAACGGCGTCAAAAAAGTCGAGAAATCCTGCATTTACGAGGCAGGTAAGGAACATATTGCCGATATAAAGAGGGCAATGGAAGAATTAAGAAAACGTTATTTCGGAAGCGATTTGGATATAAATGAAATCCTTGAATATGACGAAAAAGAAGGTCGTCTTTTCTTTGAATTTATCGAAGGCAAAACGCTCGATGTTCTGATAGACGAATGCATTCAGAATAACGACAGGGAAGCTTTTGACAAACTGTTTGAAACCTACAAGTTTTTCATTTCCTTCAATGAAGAATATCCCGTATTCAACAATGATTTTATCTTTTCAAACATCATCGTAAATGATGCAGGCTGGCACTTAATCGATTATGAATGGGTAAGTTTTGAAAAAGGCGATTCAAAGGAAGCATTAAAGAGAGCCCTTAACAATTATCTTTTAGCAGGTGATTTCAGAAAGAAGATAAAAGAGTGGGTCGATTTCGACGCTGATTTTAATGACGACAAGTTCATAAAAGAAAAGGTTTTAAGCAAAAATAAAGCCCTCTCGACCATAAGACACGATATCGGCAAAGGTGTGTACGATCTTAAATATCTTACGGACAGAGTTGCTGCGTTTGATATCAAATACCAGATTTACGAAGATTACGGCGAAGGATTCAGGGAAGAGAATTCATATTTCCTTGGTGAATTTAAAAAGCATGGCCCCAATATGCTTTTGGACATTAAAATCAAGGACGGATTGAAAAACTTAAGAGTCGATCCCGGAGACAAGCCTTTAAGATTTTATGTAAACCACATTTATTTAAACGATACGGAAGTTACCGACAAATTAATCGGTATCAACAAAAACGGATGTATGGATATTCGTTCCTGCGTTCAGGTTAACAATACATTTACTTTTAAGAAAGCGGATCCGCATTTCAAGCTTCCTTTAAAGGGCCTTGATGCAAAAGAGGGTGATGTATTAAAGATTGACTGCAGGGCAGAATATATATACTAGAAGAGTCTGCGTTATGGTTATATTAAGCATCCTTCAGATTATCCTGTATCTGCTTGTAATTCCTTTTAGCATGGGACTGGCATTTACAAGATTTTTTGATGAAAAACATAATACAATCGGCAATATTCTGACAAGCGGCTTTATAATGGAACTGGCTGCTTTTCAGGTTCTTTTTCTTGCATTTTACAGACTCCACAGAACACTCACCGAACTGACCTGGTGTGCTTCTGCGGTTCTTGTTTTCCTTGCGGTTTTATCGCTTATCACAAATTTTAAGACCATAAAAAAAATTAAACTTCCCAAATTTGATTTAGGGTTCATCGTATTTGTTTTATTTACGGTTTACATGATTGTAATGCGCAATCTCCAGGGCGTTAACGACGGAGATGATGCGTTTGTAATAGGCAATGCGCTTACGACGCTTACCAATGATGTGTTCTATAAAGTCGATTATTACACAGGCTTTACAATTACGAGCAAATCGTATTTAAGACATCTTCTTGCCTCGAATCCTTTGTTTATTGCATATCTTTCCAAAGTGACTTTCGTTCATCCTGCGATTCTTGCTCACAGGATACTCGGAAGTTTTTATCTCTGCCTGCATAATGCGGTTATTTACAACATCGCAATCTTACTTTTCACCAAAGAGAAAGAAAAATACAGAAGCCTGTTTGCTTCATTTGTATCGTTGGTCACAATCTGGGATTTCCATTCGTATCTTACGGATTCGACATTTATTTTATCGCGTACATGGCAGGGCAAATCAATGTTCGTGGCATTGGGCATACCTCTTGTGATTATGATTCTTTTAATGCTCGGAGAGTGTGAAGGAAAGAAGAATATCTTTTATGTGTTTCTTATTTTCCTGTCGTTTGCATGTGTTGCGATGACTCCCGCCAGTATATATCTTTATTCCATTATGCTCTTTGTCGGAAGCTTTTGCGTTGCCGTC
>CACWZK010000092.1 GCA_902765365.1 uncultured Lachnospiraceae bacterium | reverse complement strand
TCACTTTCCATATCGATGATGTAGTCGATGAGTCTTCTGTTGTCATCGGCGAGCGCCTCGGTATGAGAGAAAATATACGGATTGTAATTCTGTATTCCGAACTTCTCACCGAATACGGAGAGTCCGAAGACACAGTTTGCAAAAGCAAATCTGCCGTTTATGGTCACTATTTCACCGTCGGTTAAACATCCGCTCATATTCGAATCGGTATATGCGGATAATTCCCATCTGGATATATTGGGATAAACCTTTGATCTTAAATGGCACGAATACGCGAAAAGTGTCTCGGATTTTTCGAAGTTTTCGATTTTTCTGAACATTGCGCGGTTGTCGTCAACCACTTTTTTATCATAAATGAAGGCTCTTTTAAGCTTTCTGCCGTATTTTACGGAATGGTTTGCCTTTAGATAATCTTCTTTATATCCCACGAATACCGGAACATTGTTGTTATCGCTATAAGCAAAGGGAAAGAGTTCATATAAATTTCTGTCGGTTTTAAGTTTCTCGCCGACGCATTTTTTATAAAGTTCGGCTGCATTTTTTCCGTCTATGGATAAAATACGGTTGCCGGAAGTCTCGGTTACTTCAAATTCTTTGCCGACGGTTTCAACGCCTGCGGCACAGGAAGTAAGACAGTCCACATCCGCGCCGATTACGGCCGCAATGAGCAGTGCTTCATCGGAGTATCCGCTCTCGTCGAACACGAATCCGGGCTTATATTCATTTTCATACATTGCTTCGGATGAAATGGCGAAACCGCCGAGCATATGCGCACCGCTGAAGCAGTCGTTACAACAGTCCACATAGTCGCAGACATTTACGTATTTGGAAGAAAGAAATGCCAAAAGAAGTTTTATGTCCGAGTCTTTAAATGCTTCCCCGGTCTTTTTGCAGAGTTCTTCTCCGGAAAGCATTTCAGACTTTTCTTTATCTATAAAAGGAATCATTGCAGACTGAAACCTTGCATTGTCGCTCTGCGTCACAGATATAATGCACTGGTTTCTGTAGATTTTGCCCTGGTAAATAACACCGGAAGTGCTGGTTCCGATAATCTTAGCCTTGGGTACGATATGTTTTATGAATCTGGCGAGATCTACCGCCTCTTCTCTCTGATGGATAGCCGTGTGAATTCGAACCAGAACATCGCCTTTTTCGTCGTTAATTCGAATCTGATTGAGCGTTTCCGCAAGCTTCACTCTGGAAACATACTGAAAGTTCCACGTAAACATATATCTCTCCTCCAAAATAATTCCCTAAGTAATATTTTACCACCGAATATTAAATCGGCAAATTTTTTTGTTGACTTAATGTACAAAATACATATATAATGTCGCTTATTATTATTTTTTATGTGGTATTTTGACATGAAAGAAAACAAGCCTAAAAAGAACAATACCTTTAAGAGAACAGCATATGCGTTAAAACTCGTATGGGAAGCCGACAAACTGCTTCTCGTTTTTTCTATATTCAAAAATTCGATTGAGCAGATATTCTATGTCTTCTTCTTCGTATATCTGACCAAATTCATATTTAACTGTATCGAGAGAAACATCGAATACAGCAAGCTTTTCTGGTTCCTTATCATAGCCTGCACGGGTCATATTTTCGTACATTTTACGTGCGGATGGTACGAGGCATACAGAAAAGTCAAAACACCCGAAGTCTACAGATATATATTCCACCGCGTGATGGATTTGTCAGACTCTCTCGAATTAAAAGACTACGAAACCCCAGAATTTTATGATAAATACGCGAGAGCTCTCGACCGTGTGGTTGACTCATCCATCGACCTGGCCATTAAGTTCGGTGTCTACTTCGGTAATGTGGTCTCCACGATCGCATCGCTTGTAATCATAGTGATGGTTGACCCCGTGCTCCTTGTATTTATGATAGTTCCGATGTTCGTAAGCCTGTATTTCGGCAACAAAAACGGCAAATGCAACTACGACAGGGAAAACGCCATCACAAGGGATAAAAGAATCGCAGAATACGTTAAACGTGTTTACTACGAGAAAAAATACGCCGCAGAAGTGAGACTTTTTGACATCAACTCCATCATGCTTAAAAAGCAGGAAGACGCAGTTGATGCGATGGAAAAAGTTTCGATGAAATACCGTATGAAATCGGCTCTCTTTTCTTTTATCATGAAGGGCAGCTATTCGATATTCGCAGGCATCATCGCTTACTTTTATGTTGTTGCAAGAGTTAAATTCGGACATGCGACCGATATTTCAAGTTACGTAGCAATGATAACCGCAATGTCGTTTTCGACCAACCAGCTTAAGCAGGCGGTTGAGAACAGGATCTTTTTAAGCAACGAAAGCAGACTCTTTGCGAACCTCGAGGAGTTCCTTGAACGCCCCATAAAAGAAAAAGAAGAGAAAATTCTCATCGACGAGATTAAAAGCATCGAACTTAAGAACGTTTCTTTTACCTATCCCGGTGCAAAGAGCGAAACCCTAAAAGATATAAGTTTTAAATGGAACAAGGGTGACAGACTCGCCATCGTCGGCTATAACGGCGCGGGCAAAACAACGCTCATCAAGCTTCTGATGGGCCTCTATGAAATTCAGTCCGGCGAAATCCTCGTAAACGGAATCAACATACAGGATATCGACGGCAATTCGTACAGAAAAAGATTCGGAACGGTTTTCCAGGATCTGCAGGTATTCGCAATGCCTCTTATAGAAAACGTGCTCATGAGAAGACCTGAGGGCGAGGAAGACTATAAGACGGCCGAGAAGGCCCTTAAAAACGCTCAGTTTGAAGTAAATCACCCCGGCCTTATAAAAGGTCTGGATACGGTCGTAAGCCGCGAATTTGACGAAGAGGGATTCGTTCCTTCGGGCGGTCAGGCACAGAAGATTGCCATCGCCAGAGTCTTCGCCGCAAAACCCGACATGGTCATCCTCGATGAGCCATCCAGCGCTCTCGATCCTTTGGCCGAATACAATATGTACAACAATATGATGAAACTCTCCGAAGGACGAGGTGTGATTTTTATATCCCACAGACTCTCCTCCGCGAGAATGGCAGACAAGATATATCTTATGAAAGACGGCGAAGTAGTCGAGCGCGGAACGCATGAAGAGCTGATAGCACTGAATAAGTACTATCATGAAATGTTCACGCTTCAGGCCGAAAACTATCAGGAAAGTCTGCCCGAAGAAATGCTGAAAGGAGCTGAGGCGTTTTATGGCTAAAAACAAAGAAGACAAAATCTCAATCAGACGATTAATCAGCAACACGGCATTTATGATTAAATACGCTGCCAAATACGACAAGCCGTTAATCATCAAGATCTTCCTGATGAACTTAATATTAAAGGCCGCAATGTCGCTAAACGGCACATTTATCCTAAAGATGATAATCGACGGACTGACCGGAAAAGCTACTTTCGGCGATATCGCAATTATCCTTTTGATATCTCTCGCACTCGTAGTCTGCATCGAATGGATCAATCAGATTCTCGAAGAATGGACCAAAGCAAAAATCATCAAGCTCGACGGCAAAATCCAGAGAGACCTCGTAGAGAAAAACAGCAAGATGGATTTAATTTATTACGACAATCCGGACTACTATGACACCTACGTTTTCGTCGCAAACAATGCGGACCATATGATAGAAGGTGCCGTCGTAATCTCCTCTAAGATTTTCGGCGGAATCGTGGCACTATTGGTCGCAGCATCATTAATCATGACCATCAATCCGTTCCTTGCGGTATTCCCCATCGTCGGCTTTATAGTCAACTTAATCACGAGATTTAAGATGGAGGAAATCGAATACACATGGTGGCTTGAATTTAAAAAGCATTTAAGAAAAGCCGACTATTCAAAGCGTGTATTCTATCAGCCCGAGTACGCAAAGGAATGCAAGCTTACAAACGTAAAAGAACCGCTTCGCCTTCAGTTTGACGAGGCACTCGATGCAGCAAGCGCCGCAGGCAGAAAGTACACTCCCGCTCTTACATGGATATCTCTTTTAAACTGGATTACGGTATTTACCGTGCTTTCATTCTTCGCGGTACCGGCGTACTTAGGCTACTTAGCCCTCGTGCTTCACAAAATCGCACTAGGCGAAGTTGCATCGGCCAACAACGCAGCCAACTATGTCAGAGGAAACTTAAACGAAATTAATTACTGTCTCGTTGATTTTCAGATAATCGGACAGTATGCGGAGAAGTTCAGAAAGCTCCTTGATTACGAGCCCGTCATCGAAGTTGCGGACGGTCTGACGCCGGATAAAAGCGCCGGAGCGCTCGAGCTTCACAACGTAAGCTTCCGCTATCCGAACACGGATAAAGACACCTTAAAAGATATCTCAATCGAAATTAAGCCCGGCGAAAAAATTGCAATCGTAGGCGAGAACGGTGCAGGCAAAACGACCTTCGTTAAACTCCTAATGCGCCTCTACGATGTGACTGACGGCAGCATTAAATACAACGGTCACGATATCAGGGAATACAACACTAGAGAATATCGTAAAAAAATCAGTGCGGTATTCCAGGACTACAATATTTATGCGGCTACACTCGCGGAAAACGTACTCTTAAGGACCTACCGAAAAGAGGATGAAAAGGACGTAATCGAAGCACTCAAGAAAGCTGACTTTTCCAAGAAACTTTCCAAGCTTCCCGACGGAATATATACGAATCTTACAAGGGAATTTTCCGAAGAAGGCGTCAATCTCTCGGGCGGCGAAAGCCAGAAGATTGCAATATCGAGAGTATTCTTAAACGACGAAGACAGAGCAATTTCAATCTTAGACGAACCGTCAAGTGCACTCGATCCGGTATCGGAATATAAGTTAAACAAGAACCTTATAGACCACGCACAGAACGATACGGTCATCTTTATCTCGCATCGTTTATCGACCACACGAATGGCCGACAGAATCTATCTCTTCGAGCACGGCTCAATCATCGAGCAGGGAAGCCACGAAGAACTGATGGCACATAACGGACGATACCGTGAAATGTTCGACAGACAGGCGAAGAATTACATCTCATAAAAGAAAAGAACGGCGCTTAGCACCGTTCTTTTAATTTATCTTATTGCTTCAATTACCCAGTCCGCATCTTCAACCTTGTAAACATTGTTGCAGCTCGGACATCTTTTATGATTAATAAATCAGTTTGCATTTAAGCGGTACCATCATCTGACCGGCATCATCATAAAATCCATCCCAACTCTGTCTGTCATCGATTTCATCCTGTTCGTAGTTTTCTACCAGATTAATCAGTTTTTCACAGTTGCTGATATCAAGTTCTTTCAAATCAAGGAACTGAATGAAAAGGTATTTCATTTCCGGATTGTTGGTTAAATCAAGTTCTGTTATATTACCGTCCTGGCAGGAAAAAGTATCCAATTTAGGGTTTGCGCTAAAATCAATCTCTGTTATTTTTGTGTCTCCCATATAAAGTGACTCAAACTCAGGATTGTTGCTTAAATCCAAAGATTCTACATCAGTACTTTGAATATTAAGGCTCTTTAATTTGGCATTTGCACTTACATCTATAGATTTAATCGGATTATTGTCAAGTGAAATATATTCAAGGTTTAAATTATTACTGATATCAATCTCTGAAATATCATTATCTGCAAGATGCACATTATTAAGTTCCTGATTATGACTTAAATCAATCTCGGTAAGATAATTGTCACTACATTCAAAATATTCCAATTTAGGGCATTTGCTAATATCAATTTTTTCAAATAAACATCCTGAAACGGACAGCTGTGCAAGATTAGGATTATCTAAAATAATCGTATCCATATCTACATTATCAGCGCAGAAAAGAACCTGAAGTTCCGGGCAACAAGAGACATCAAGTTCACTTAAATTGTTACTTGCAATTACAAGAGTTCTCACTTTTTTATTCGCACTTAAATCAATCTCTTGAATGCCGTTGTTGTAAACAAATATTTCTTCCATGTTGGGGAAATTTTCTATGCCCTTAAGAGACTTGCATTGGTTTGCTTCATCTCCATTCATTTGAATAGCTTTAGCATCTTTGAGTTCTTTATCATTCAGACTGCCATCCGAATCATAATCCATATATTCGCTTATAT
Source organism: uncultured Lachnospiraceae bacterium (assembly GCA_902765365.1). GTDB lineage: Bacteria > Bacillota > Clostridia > Lachnospirales > Lachnospiraceae > UBA3766. The sequence goes on along the minus strand of CACWZK010000092.1, from coordinate 1,064 downwards.
ATGCGCGAAAAACTTCATCAGGAAAGTTTTTCTCATCTATCTCAAACAAATCCGGTTTGACAGGATCCGGAACCGGTTCGGTAGCAACCGTTTCAATCTGTGCCGTAGTCGGTGTCTGATCCTTTGTTTCAACACTTACTGCAGGGCCGCAAGCTGCCAGACACAAACCTGCAATCCCAATTAAGGAAATATAAAAGCCTTTTTTCATATTCTCGTCCTCCTAAAAAATTTCCTTTTTATACAGTTTGGATAAATAAAAAATTTCTATCCATGATACTATAATAGATTTTATTTTCGTGGAAAAAAATATCTGTAGTTTTGAATTACACACGCTTTATTTAACTTTTACAGAAAAATAAATTAATTATTCTCTTCAGGTTTTGGAAGCGCTTCTTCTGTAGCCTTATACAGGTACTCAACCAGTCTGCCGTCGATGTTTCCGTCTTTTACCATGCCACGCATGATGTCGAAGGCCTTTTCGCGCGGAATGGGTCTCTTGTAAGGTCTGTCGTCTGCTACGAGCGCATCATAAATATCCGCAACGGCGATGATTCTCGCATCGGTATTAAGATCGTCTGCAGTTAATCCGTTAGGATAGCCTTTGCCGTTTAAGCATTCATGGTGCTTTACAGCAAGATCGGGTGAGTCTGCGAAGTACTTGTTAAAATGAACCTTGCTTAAGATACGGCCGGTAATCTCTACGTGGCTTTGCATTATTTTACGTTCTTCATCGGTAAGAGTACCTTTTACCACACGCAGACATTCTTTTTCTTCGTCGGTGAAGAAAGGCTCTTTATTGCCGTCGGTATCTTCGTATTCGTAGTCTAAAACTTTGTTTAATTCCGCTCTTACTTCATCGTTTACAAAGCCCATACCGTTGACCTTGTTTATAAGCTCGACGGCCTCGGTTACCTTTGCTTCAAATTCGTCAAAAGCAGCGTCATCTATCTTGCCTTCCAAAAGAGCGATTCTCTTTTTAAGTCTCATGGTATTGAGTCTGTCCTCGATACCTTTTTCTCTGCCGTCGAGTCTGGTCTCCTTGTTCATGACTTCAAGCGGAACGG
>CACWZK010000091.1 GCA_902765365.1 uncultured Lachnospiraceae bacterium | reverse complement strand
TAAGGCATAACCTTTAAGGCTAAAATACAGGAAATACTGAGCCACAACGGCGAAGATGAATAAACGGTAGTACGAAAATGAGAAAAGAGCTGACAATCAAAATTGCAGGAGACGCTAAAGGCAGAAAAAAGTTTCTTGCGTTCAGAAAGAAACTCTACAAAGAAAGAAATCTGTATATAGACAACAATTATTTTATGCTCAAAGAGATTTTCTCCGACAAGCTTCATTTTACGAAGAGTGTATTTATAACACCGGTAATGATTGAAGACGAGAATGAAGAAATCATTTGCGAGGGAATAGTTGCGGTTGCGGATAAACTGCCCGAATATGTGCAACTCTGTTTTTTTGAGGCTGTTGAAAATGCAGGTGAGGCAATAGACATTTTACTTGTAAAGGCAATGGAAATCGGCAGGGAAAAAGGCTGTAAGAGGCTCGTGGTGGGACTTTACGGACATGTGAATTACGGGCTGGGGCTCCTTGATTCGCATTTTGATAAGGTTAATTCTTTTTCATCGCCGGGAAATCCGGCATTTTACAATGATTATTTCCGTGCTTACGGCATGGAGGAAGTTAAACTTAATTCGTACTTTACGCACAAGCTTGATGACAGGCTTTTCAGATACGAGAGAGTTATTAAGAAGATTAAGAGCGAATATGAATTTAAGAAATTCGACAAAAAGCATTTCGAAGAGTATTCGCATATTTATACGGATTTAAACAATTATTCCTTTGGAGAGCATAAATATTATTACGAGAGAGATTATAAGGACGATGAGGAAATGCTTAAGGAACTTTTTCTGTTCATGAAAGAGGATTCCCTCATTTTTGCGTTTAAAGACGAAAAGCCCGTGGGCTTTATACTCTGGTACCCCGACTACAACGAACTGGCGGCTGAGGGTGAGTGTTTCGGTACCAGGCATTATTTTAAGAACATCTTTGGCAACAAAAAAATTAAAACAGCCAAGGTCATGGAATATGCGGTACTTGACGAATATAAAGGTGTCGGACTGCCGCTTGTGTTAATCGCCGAAGTGTTCTCGACACTTAAAAACTACGGCGTTTCGCAGGTTGAATCCTCATGGATACTCGCGGATAACGAAGACTCCAACAGTTTCTGTCAGGCATTTTGTGATGAACTTTACAAGAAATACGTAGTGTTCGAAAAAGAAATATAATCCGCTATATGAAAAAGATAAAAGAAACAATTAAAGAATATATCTGCGAAGATCCCAAAGAAATATACGCTTATTTGAAAAATGTCCGTTTTGCCGGAGAATTGTTCAAAGGAGAAGATGATCTGCCTTTTCCTTTTACGCTTCGAATGTTAACGCTTTTAAAGACGGCCAATCCGCTTAAGCAGACTTATTATTACATCGAAGACGAGAGCAATTACGCATTTTTCACCGTATATGAGAACCGCATGAATCTCTTCACATACGGTAAGGCAAAGTGGTATATGAACATCCACACCGTTGCTTTTCCGTGCTCGCTTTCAAACTCAGGATTTTTAACGAACAATCAGAAGTGGATGCTTGAGTACATTAAGAGCATTAAGGGTTGCAAACTCGTTTTAAACTTGGATGAAAAGTCTGACGTAAAAGGCATGGCATTCGGAGAGACGCTTCCGACATGCAGGCTTGTATTTAATAAGCATTACAGCGATATAAATGATTTTGTCGATTCACTCAGGGCACCGTACAGAAGGCGTATTAATCTGGCGCTTAAAAACTGTCGGGATATAGAGGTTGTAAAAACAAATGACGGATTCATAGACGTGCATCCTCTTTACCTTCAGACTTTTGATAAATCGGACTACAAGCTTGAATGCCTTGAAAAAGAATTCTTCGACAAAACCGAAGGTGAGAAAATAATCTGCTTAAGGGAAAACAAGCCCATAGGTTTTGTGCTCTTAAAAGAGAATGACGGCGAACTTGTATTCATGCTCTGCGGAATGGATTATAGAAAAGATACCGTCAATGCAGACCTTTATTTTTACATGCTTTTGTTAATAGTGGAATATGCAATTAAAAGAAACGCAAAAAGCATTGATTTCGGACAGACCTCCGAGAAAACGAAGCTTAAATTCGGAGCAGTCCTTAACAAAAAATACTTTTATGCGCATCATTCCAATCCTTTTTTAAATCTTTTTGCCATGGTCGGAAAACACATGCTTGAGTACAAGTATGAATTTCCCGAATTCCATGTGTTTAAGGAGTAAACGTGAACGTACTGTTATTCAGACCGCGCCCGGATAAAGAGACCATCGGACTTCAGAACGTAATGATCTGCGAGCCACTGGAACTTGAATATATCTCGGCGAATATTGAAGCGATAGGGCATAAGTGCGAAATCGTGGACATGATAATCGAAAAGAAAGATGTGGCTTACTTCGTAAAACTCTACAACCCCGATGTTGTGGGTATTACGGGGTATATTTCGCATGTCAACATCATGAAAAGATACGCGAAAGAGGCCAAAGAAGTTAACGAAAACATTACTACAATCATCGGAGGAGTACATGCCGAGGTTAATCCCGAGGATTTTGTATCCCCTTATGTTGACTATATTATCAGAGCGAACGGAATCAGGACTTTTATTGATATTTTAAACAAACTCGAAAAATCCGAAAAGAAAAATCAGGATTTGGAAAATGCAGAAAACAAAACATCCGAAATAGTCGTTAACGATGAAGAGATAGAGTGTATCTACGTTCCGGGCAAGAAACCGCCTAAAAAAGATACGACTTTCAATTATCTTTATCCCGACAGAGACAAGGTAAACAAGTACCGCTCAAAATATTATTACATGTTTCACAGAAACTGTACGCTCATAAAAACGTCGTTTGGGTGTCCGTATAACTGTAAATTCTGTTTCTGCCGTCAGATAATGGACGATCAGTATTTTGCGAGGGATCTTGAAGACATCGTAAAAGAACTGGAAACAATTCCCGAAACCGAGATTTATATTGTTGACGACGACTTTCTGGTCGGAAGAGACAGAATCCTTAAATTCTGCGATCTTTTAGAGCAGAGGGGTGTGCATAAGAAATATCTTATCTACGGACGTGCGGATTACATTGCATCAAACGAAGACGTCATTAAGCGTTTTAAGGAAGTCGGGTTAAGAGCAGTAATCGTAGGCCTTGAGTCCTGCGATTCAAAACAGCTTGACGATTACAACAAACGCACCAATGTGGCAATAAACGAAAAGGCAGTCGGTATCTTAAAGAAATACGATGTCGAATGCTACGGCACTTTTATCCTGGGCCTTGACTGGACGAAGAAAGACTTTAATGCGTTATATAAGTGGATTAAAAAGTTAGGCCTCGTATTCGTCAATCTTCAGCCTTTAACACCATTAAGGGGCACGGATATTTACGAGAAATACAAACCGAGATTTATCGTAAGGGAAGATGAGTACGAGAAATGGGACCTTGCGCACCTTGTGGTTCGTCCCGACAATATTACGGTGCGTCAGTACTACTGGTATACAATGGTGCTTTATTACAAAATCACGGCCAATCCCGTCAGCGGATGGTATATGGTCAAAAAATACGGACTGCACGATACGCTTAAATTAAGTTTCGGCGCCGTTGCGGTCAATAATCAGTACTGGAAGAAACTGATTGAGGGAGAGAGATGCAGGAAAAATTAAAAGTATTGCTCATACGCCCAAAATACACATCGCTTGTCGCACATCTTGAGCCTTTAGGACTTGAATATCTTGCGGGATTAGCCAAAGACATGGGCATAGAGTGCGAGATCCATGATGAATTCGACCATCCCTGGACATTCAGACTCTCAAGGATGAGCCGCATCATAAAAAAGGGCGGATACAATTACATAGGGCTTAATGCGAATGCCAATACCGTGGATTACATCAAAAAAAGAGCCGCACAGCTTAAGAAAAAGTTCCCCGGAATCAGGATAATGGTCGGCGGTCCCGAAGCGGAGATGAATTACAGCGAATTCTGCACGGACGACATTGATTTTATCTACTATGACAACGGCCTCTCTACGCTTAAGAAAATGTGGGAGTCAGACCTTTCCGCCAAAGCACTGGATGAACTGACGGGTGTTGCATTTAAAAAAGACGGTGAGTGGATCCTAAAAGAAAAGGGTGAGCCCGTCTGCGGCTTTATCAACAAGCCCGACAGAACCGCCTTCTACAGAGGCTTAAAGAAAAACTATATCTTTATGAAGGGCAAATATGCCTTGAGTAAAGCTTCTTTTTCATGTCCTTTCAACTGCGCTTTCTGTTACTGCACGAAGATGAATTCGGGCGTTTATACCGAGCGTAACATCATGGAAGTCGTGGATGAAATCGAAGAGATCAAGCACGACAAAATCTGGTTTGTGGACGATACGTTTTTCTTCCACAAAGAAAGAGTTAAGACCTTCTGCAACGAAATCATAAAGCGCGGTATCAAAAAGAATTTTATGGCTTATGCGAGAGCGGATTTTATTGCGGCCAATCCGGATATCTTACCGCTTGCTTACGAAGCCGGATTCAGGGATATACTTGTCGGTCTTGAGGCAATAAGCGACGAGACGCTTGACGAATACAACAAGCAGACCTCAAAGAACGACAATATCATGGCGATTAAGAATCTTTTGGATGCGGGAATTGTCTGCGACGGACTCTTTGTAATCAACTATACGGCCACCAGGGACGATTACAGAAAGCTTATGAAGTTTATCCACGAGAACAATCTTCTCTGGGTTGTATTCGGCATATTCACTCCTTACAAAGGCACTGACGCCTATGCACAGTATCAGGATCAGGTCATCAATTTCAAGTCCTGGAGACTGGACGGTACGCATATAACGCTTAAGCCCACCAATATGTCATCATTGGAATACATGTTAAGGTATTACTGGCTTCACGTACTTACATATCCCAAGATAATGTTCAGAACACTGATGGGAACATCATACGATACTAAGATAAAAGGTTGGTTCAAATGACACAGAAATTCATGTTCGTAAGAGTGCATTATGATAAAAGAGTCGCAAGCCTCGAGCCGCTGGGACTTGAGTACTTAATGGCAGCAGTCAAGGCTGAAAATCATTTTGGAATGATTCATGACGAAAGCATCGAAAGCCCTGTCGGACGCTTTTCGCGACTCCTTAAAAAGGTAGACGATAACGGTATCACCATTGTCGGTTTTTCCATTATGTCCAATACCGCATGGTACGTACTCAAACTCATACACAAGCTTAAAAAAGCAAGACCCGATGTTAAGATAATGGTCGGCGGTCCCGAAGTGGTCGTTAATTTTGAGGATTTTATGATAGACGATGTCGACTACGTAAGCTTCGACAACGGGCTGGATTCGCTTCGTGATGCCATAAGAAATGACTTCGAGGAAGAGACATTAAGAAAGTGCACGGGCTTTGCGGGCAAAATAAACGGAGAGTGGTTCTTAAATCACAAGGGAGAGCCTATAAGCGATTACGGATTGCTGCCCGACAGAAGTTTCTTTTATGAGAACAGAAGCAAATTCAAAGTGCTTGCGAAGGGCTGCTTTTCAATGATGAAGACGGCATTTTCCTGCCCTCAGAACTGCAAGTTCTGTATCTCGAGACAGTTTAACAGCTGCGCCTACAGGGAAAGAGCGGTGGACGATGTCATTAACGAAATTCTGTCTTTAGACAATGACAAGATTTTTATTATAGACGATGATTTTCTGGTAAACAGAGACAGAGTTCTTGAGATATGCAACCGCCTCATTGAACTGGATGTGAAGAAAACTTTTATGGTGTTTTCTCGTGCGGACAGCATATGCAGGTGCGAAGACATTTTCCCGATTATCTATAAAGCCGGTTTTCGCGACATGCTTGTAGGGCTTGAAGCGGTCGAGGATTCGACACTTGAGAAGTACAACAAGAATTCAAGCGTTGAACTTAATATGCGGGCTGTTAAAATCCTGCGTGATTATAATATGGTCTGCGTGGGACTCTTTGTCATAAACTACGATTTCAAGCATAAGGACTTTATGAACATCAACAAATTTATAAAGCGTGAGAAGCTTGTATGGGTGCTTTTCAGTATCTTAATTCCTTTTAAGGGAACGCCCGTTTACGAGGAAAACAAAGACAGACTTTACCATTACAAATACAGGCGAACCGGTGGTACGAGCGTATTGATGAAGCCCTCGAATCTTCCGATGTTACTCTTTAAACTCGAGTTTCATTTTCTTTACTACGTCAACTATCCGCGTATTTACTGGGCGGGTTTGACGCATATGTTTAACAAAAGATACAAAAACAAATGAAAATTCTTCTTATCAAGCCGGAAACGGTGGGGATATTCAGCTTCACGTATCTCGTGGACCACGAGCCGCTGGAGATGGAGTATCTTTATACCGCATTTACGAGGAATGGTCATGGTGCGGTAATCTACGACAGAAGATACGAAGCGATATCCCTTAAAAGGAAACTGAATAAAGAAAAGCCGGACGTGGTCTGTATTACGGGATATATCACGCAGGAAAAGCTCATAAAAAAACTCTGTGTGGCCATCAAAAAATATAGACCTTCCGCAGCAATTATTTTAGGAGGTTCGCATGTTGAATTAAACTATGAGAACTTCTATGATTCGTGCGCTGATTATCTTTACCGGTTAAGCGGACTTGATAATATGTGCAGGCTGCTTGATTACATAGAAGGTTCCAAAGAGGTTGAACTAACGGACATTCCGGGCATCTGCTATAAAAAAGACGGCGAGTGGGTCTGCAATCGGAAGATAGTGGAAACACCCGAAGATTTGCCCGTTCCGGACAGAACTCATTTTTATAAGAACAGCCACCGCTTCAGGTATTTATGCTTTAAGCCTTTAGCGCTCGTCAAGAACTCATACAGCTGTCAGAAGAAGTGCAATTTCTGCTTCTGCACCAACAGAAACGGCGGCAGATACGCATGCAGAAGCGTCGACAAACTCGTCGATGAAATCGCATCCCTAAATGTTCCCGCGGTGCACATTACGGACGATAATTTCCTCGTAAACAGGGAATACCTTGAAGAATTCATAAGAGAAGCCACCAATGACGAAGAACTCGATTCATACAACAAGCATGTTTCTCTCCATGAAAATGAAGAGTGCATACGTATATTATCAGAGAATCATATTTTCTGCGCAGGCCTTTTTATAGTGCATCAGGCCATGACCAAAGAAGATTTCAAGAAGCTCTACAAGTGGATTGCTTCAAGGGATATTATCCCGACGGTATCGGTATTTACACCGATGCAGGGCTCGGCGATGTACAAGGATTATGAGGATAAGCTTATCACCAAGGATGTGACCAAGCAGGATTTGTTCCACTGTCTTTTAAAACCCGAGCACATGAGCGTTGCACGTTTTACGTTTGAATATTACAAGCTCTCCATGGGACTTGCCTTTAAGAACAGAAAATCGCCGCTATACGCCGATAACGAGTATTTTAAGGGCATGATTCATATAATCGGTGTCCTTCTTCTTAAGCTTAAGAGAGTATTCGTACTCTAATATCATAAAAGAGAAAAAAGGTATCATGAAAAAGAAACTTTTACTCATCCAGCCCACTCCCTACGATCAGTACGG
>CACWZK010000090.1 GCA_902765365.1 uncultured Lachnospiraceae bacterium | reverse complement strand
AGAGAATTATTAGAGAAGAATAAAATATGAAAACAGAAAACATCAGAATAATACTTGCATCAAAATCTCCGAGGAGAAAAGAACTTATAGAAGGCGTTGGTTTCAAAACGCTTATAATTCCGTCTGAAGCGGAGGAGAATATTGAAGAAAAAGATCCGGCAGAACTAGTAAAGAAACTTTCGGAAATTAAAGCAATGTCTGTATATGATTGCATAAAAGACAAAGCTGGAAAAAATCGTGAAGACTTTGCGGGTAATTCAAACGATGCAGGAAATACAGATATTAACATCAGTGAAAACGATGTAGTTCTCGGCGCTGATACTGTTGTTTACGCAGGTGGCAGAATTCTCGGTAAACCGGCTGACAAAGATGAAGCAAGAGATATGATTCAACTTCTTGTAGGCAATGTTCACAGTGTATTTACAGGATTCACATTAGTTTTTTCGGATGGCAGAAAAATAACCGATTATTCAGAGACTAAAGTATATGTTTATCCAATGAACGATGAAGAAATAGAAGACTACATATCTACAAACGAACCTTACGACAAGGCAGGTGCCTATGGAATCCAGGGCATATTCGGCAGGTACGTTGAGAAGATTGACGGTGATTATAACAATGTTGTAGGACTGCCTGTATCGAAGATATTATATATTTTGAAATTCATGTAAATAGTTTAATGAATATACGAAAGCAAGATAAAAAACAGTTATGTAAACCATAACTGTTTATTTGCTTGAAGTTTTTTCAATTGAATTTATCATTCTGAAGCCTGATTATACGCAATTTACGAGAACAATTCCAGAAAGTCTGCAAGGCCGTCACTGTTGTTATCACGGAAAGTTATGTAATCCGAAACGGCTTTGAGCTTCGGGTTGCCGTTCATCATGCATACGCTGTTTGAAGCAGCCTGAAGAAGAGTAATATCATTTTCTTCATCTGCGAAAGCGTAGGAGTGTGATTCCTTTATGCCGGATATTTTCATAATTGCCTTAAGTGCGTTTCCTTTGCCTGATTCTCTCGGAATTACTTCGAGGAATTTATCGCATGAGAATATGCAGAATACTTTGTTGCCCAGTTCTTTTTCGATGGATTCTCTGACCTTTTTAAGTTTTTCGGGTTTGTCGAAATTCATGATTAAAAACTTGTAAGGAGTGGGTTCTTCTTTTATGACGTTTCTTACAAGCCTGTAGGGGAGAGATACGTAATTTGAGTAATACTCAAGCTCCTTGGTTTTCTTTTCGCTTAATATCTCGTAATCGGAATATGTATGGAAATGACAGCCGTATTTTTTGGCTGTTTTTTTGACGATTTCGGAATACTCCTTTTTCAGGGTAACCTTTTCGAGTATTTCACCTTTTTTACAATCGTAAACAACACCGCCGTTAAATGCTGCGATATAGTCGGTGATATCTCCTATGGAGAGTCTTTCGACAATCTTTAATGCGCTAGCCAAAGGACGGCCGGTATTAATGATGAATTTGTGGCCGTTTTCACATGCTTTTATGAGCAGTGCCTTTGTAATCGGAGTGATTATCTTTTCATCGTTTAAAAGAGTTCCGTCAAGGTCGAAAAAGAGCGCAGAGTGGATTGCCTTATTTGGCACAAAACCCTTTAAGTAGGCTTTCTTTAAAGGCGGAAGAAGTTTCGCGGGAATATAAAGATCTCCGTGACCGCATCCTAAAGAAAGGTTGGGTTTGTTGCTGCCGTGAAAATCCGAACCGCCGGTTATCATGAGGCGGTATTTGCTTGCAAGTTTCCTGATTAACTTTTCGTCTTTGCTGGAGTAAGTGGAATAGATTGTTTCAATGCCTTTTAATCCAACGCGCGATAAATCTGCGACAAGAGTTTCGAGATCTCTGTCGGAGAATTTATAAAGAATCGGATGGGCAAGAACAGGGATTCCTCCGCATGAAAGAATGAGCGAAACAGCTTTGGCGGGAGATATTTTTTCTCTGGGAACAAATCCGGGGCAGTTATCGCCTATATAGGTATCAAATGCTTCGTCTATGGATTTTACGATGCCTTTTGAAATCATATATTTGGCATAGTGTGCTCTGGTAATAACGCTGTCGGGAAACTGCGCAACAAAAGAATCGTAATCGATATCGATTCCGAGTCCCTGTAATTTTTTGCACATTTTCTGATTGCGGATTTCTCTTGAATTTCTGAATTCTACAACTTTCTTTGAAAATTTTTCGTTGTACGGATTTATATAATATCCGAGAATGTGAATATCTTTTTTCTTGTATTCGGTATCTTCGATACCGTCTGTCGTGTCGTGATCTGTGAGGGCGAAAGCTTCGAGATTGGATTTAATTGCAAGATCAACGAGCTCGGTCGGAGTTAAAGTACCGTCAGAGAAAGTTGAATGTACATGTAAATCAATTGCCTGCATTTAGTTTTCGTCATCCTCTTTCTTTGCAATGTAAATAGTACGTTTTCTGGCCATTTCATCGCTTGCAAGATAATCGTCGTAAGTAGTAATTTTATCGATGAGTTTACCGCCGGGCATAATTTCCATGATACGATTGGCGGTTGTTTCGATAAACTGATGGTCATGGCATGAGAAAAGTTCAACACCTGAGAATCTGATAAGGCCGTTGTTTAAAGCCTGAATTGATTCCATATCAAGGTGGTTTGTAGGCTCGTCAAGAATAAGGCAGTTAGCTCCGGATATCATCATCTTTGAAAGCATGCATCTGACCTTTTCACCACCGGATAAAACCTTGACTTTTTTAAGAGCGTCATCCTGTGAGAAGAGCATTCTTCCAAGGAAACCTCTAACGTAGGTAATATCTTTTACGGGCGAATAACCCATGAGCCAGTCGGTGATAATATCATCGGATGTGAATTCCTCGGTATTGTCCTTGGGGAAGTAAGCCTGAGATGTGGTAACGCCCCATTTGTATGTACCTTCGTCGGGCTCCATTTCGCCTGCAAGAATCTGGAAAAGGGTAGTAGTCGCGATTTCGTTGCTTCCTACAAAGGCAACCTTGTCTTCACGTCTTAATATAAAAGAAATATTATCCAGAACCTTTTCGCCGTTAACGGTCTTTGAAATTCCTTCAACCTGAAGAACTTCGTTACCGATTTCACGGTCGGGTCTGAAATCAATGTAAGGATATTTTCTGCTGGAAGGTTTGATTTCCTCAAGTTCAATTTTCTCGAGAGCACGCTTTCTTGAAGTAGCCTGCTTGGATTTGGAAGCGTTAGCGGAGAAACGATTGATGAATTCCTGTAATTCCTTGATTTTTTCTTCTTTCTTCTTATTGGCTTCCTTCATCTGCTTAACGAGCAGCTGGCTGGATTCAAACCAGAAATCGTAGTTGCCTGCATAAAGCTGAATCTTGCCATAGTCGATATCAGCAGTCTGTGTGCAGACTTTATTTAAGAAATGTCTGTCGTGGGATACGACTATGACTGTGTTTTCAAAGTTGATTAAAAATTCTTCAAGCCATGCGATAGCATCCAAATCCAAGTGGTTGGTAGGTTCGTCGAGGAGGAGAATATCGGGATTTCCGAAAAGTGCTTTGGCAAGCAGTACTTTGACTTTTTCGTTACCGCCGAGTTCGGACATCTGCGCATAGTGAAGTTCGGTTTCGATACCGAGACCGTTTAAAAGATTCGCTGCGTTTGATTCTGCTTCCCAGCCGTCAAGTTCAGCAAATTCTGCTTCCAGCTCGCTGGCTCTTATACCGTCTTCATCGGAAAAATCTTCTTTTGCGTAGATGGCATCCTTTTCCTTCATGATTTCATAAAGTCTGGGGTTACCTAAGATTACAGTATCCATTACAGAATAAGCATCGTATTTGAAGTGGTCCTGTTCGAGTACGCTTAAACGCTGACCGGGTGTGATTACGATATCGCCCGTTGTGGTTTCGAGTTCGCCTGATAAAATCTTAAGAAATGTGGATTTTCCCGCACCGTTTGCACCGATAATGCCGTAGCAGTTGCCTTCGGTGAATTTTATGTTTACATCCTCAAAGAGGGCTTTCTTTCCAAATCTTAAGGATACATTGTTTGCACTTATCATTTTATATAATTCCTTTCTGAAATGAACCGCAAAATAAATTACGGGTTTGATGTAACAATCCCGCAATTACAGAATATCCGGTTCAATTTATTAATAATTGACGCTGTTGGGGATCTCGGCGACAACCTGACATTTGCCGTGAGTTTTTCCGTAATACAGTCTGTTGTCAGCCTGCTGAATAAAGTCCTCGATTCTGAAACTTTCGTTAGCCTGAGCCACACCGAAAGTCATCGTGACTTTAACCGAATTGCCTTCGTGATTAACTTCACTAGAGCAGATTTTATTTAAGATACGCTCTCCAAGTGATTTGGCAGCATCGATATTACCGTTAACAAGTATAAGAATTTCCTCGCCGCCCCATCTGCATACGAAATCGCCTTCACGCATTTGTGAAGAGATGGTATCGGCAACCATTACAAGAACTTTATCGCCGCAGTCATGACCATAGGTATCGTTGACTTTTTTGAAATCATCGATATCACCCAAGATAAGACTGAAGACCTTTTTATCTTTTCTTAAAAGATGCATGGAAATATTAAGCTTTTCCATCATGCTTCTTCTGTTTGCAAGTTTGGTAAGCGGATCAATGCTTGATAACTGCTTTAACTGCCTGGTTCTGTTTTCGAGAGTTGTTGTGCTGTTACGCATTTCGATTGTAAACATAAAACAGAAAAGACTGAGCAGAACAACCGTTACTGTTATATTAAGGATAATCGTAACTATTAAAAGAACATGGTAGCGATCAACCAGGTTTTGGTAATTATTCGTCTCATAAAAGGCGGAGAATATATAATTTGCTGTGGTAATCATCGTTACAACCACGGATGCAAAAAACGGATGCTTAAAAGCCTTGGCGGAATTGGAAATATAGAATACCGCGGGAATCAAAAGGAAACAGAAAAGATTGAAGTACAATCCTTTGCCGTATGCAAGAGTGGACAGCAGTACAAAAATATTAACTTCCGCGGTAATTGCGAGAGTGATTAATTTGAACTGTTTATTCTTGGTTAATGTTACCAGTGATTCATATACAAGGAATGAAAGGAGATTGTAAAGCATCATAAGGATATTGCCGAAACCGAGGAAAAGTCCGGCAAAAATCAAGTGTGAAAAAGCACAAAGATGCAGAATAAGCGTAAACTTATCCCTGTCCGAAAGGTACTCTTCACCATTGATGATTTCCTTTATGTAATTAAGATAAATCTTAATCTGGTCCATTCTATCTCCAATTAAAGCATATATATAAGAAATTTTACCATTAAATTATGTTAATCTCAACAAATATTTTATATTTATTTTATATTTATAATATATATAAGCAGACAAATTTAAAAATTTTTTATAAAATGCAACAAAATTTGTTAATTGTTAGCACTCTCGCTTGACGAGTGCTAAAAGAAGTGATATTATATCATTGGTTGAAAAATATAAGTCGAATTATGTTTAAAATAAAAGAAAAAAAGGATTTTTTAGTCAGAAAGAAGGTGAGTTTATGAACATAACGAAATTTACACAAAATTCTCAAAATTCTGTCAATATGGCGCAACAGTATGCAGTAGAGTTCGGCAATCAGGAGATTGAGGAAGAACATCTTCTTTATGCGCTCATAACTATTGACGACAGTCTGATACTTAAGCTGATAGAAAAAATGGAAATTAACACCGAGCATTTTACCGCGAGGGTTAAGGAAGCCGTTGAAAAAAGAGTTAAGGTAAGCGGCGGCGAACTTCGTATCGGCCAGAAATTAAACGAAGTTCTTATCACAGCCGAAAATCAGGCTAAAAAGATGGGAGACGAATATGTATCGGTAGAGCATTTGTTCCTGTCGATGCTTGATCATCCCAACAGGGAAATCGGAGAGATTTTCCGAGAATACGGTATCACAAGGGAGAGGTTTTTAACCGCGCTTTCATCTGTCAGAGGAAATGTGAAGGTTACAAGCGATAATCCCGAGGGTACGTATGATGCTCTTAACAAATACGGCCAGGATCTCGTTCAGAAAGCCAAATCAAGAAAGATGGATCCCATCATAGGCAGAGATTCTGAGATTCGAAACGTTATAAGAATCCTTAGCCGTAAAACAAAAAACAATCCCGTGCTTATCGGTGAACCCGGCGTAGGTAAAACTGCGGTTGCTGAAGGCCTGGCTCAGAGAATCGTTAACGGAGATGTTCCGGACGACCTTAAAAACAAGACTATTTTCGCACTGGATATGGGCTCTCTTATCGCAGGTGCAAAATATCGTGGCGAATTTGAGGAAAGACTCAAAGCTGTGCTTGATGAAGTCAAATCTTCAAACGGCGAGATAATTCTTTTTATCGATGAACTTCATACAATTGTGGGCGCAGGCAAAACAGACGGCGCGCTTGATGCCGGCAATATGTTAAAACCCATGCTTGCAAGAGGTGAACTACATTGCATAGGTGCGACCACTCTGGACGAATACAGAATGTATATCGAAAAAGATGCAGCGCTCGAGAGAAGATTCCAGCCTGTAATGGTAAACGAACCGACAGTCGAAGATACAATATCGATTCTTCGTGGCATAAAAGACAGATATGAAGTTTACCACGGCGTAAAAATCATGGATAATGCGCTGGTTGCGGCGGCGGTTCTTTCCGACAGATATATTTCGGACAGATTCCTGCCTGATAAAGCAATCGACCTCGTGGATGAAGCGTGCGCAATGATTAAGACGGAACTTAATTCGCTTCCTACGGAACTTGATGAAAAACAGCGTAAAATACTTCAGATGGAAATTGAGGCGCAGGCTTTAAAGAAAGAGGACGATTCTCAGAGTGAGCAGAGACTCGCGGATCTTTTAGCAGATCTTGCAGTCGAAAAAGAAGATTTTGCCAATGCCAAGGCTAAATGGGAAAACGAAAAGAGCGCAGTTGACAAACTTTCAAAGATGAGAGAGGAAATCGATGCACTCAATTCAAAGATTGAAATTGCTAAGCGTGAAGGCGATTTAACAAAGGCTGCCGAACTTACATACGGTGAACTGCCGAGATTAAAGGCAAGTCTTGAGGAAGCAGAAAAAGCAGCCGAGAAGAAAGACGATTCGCTCGTACATGAAAAGGTTACCGACACCGAAATCGCAAGAATCGTTTCGAGATGGACTGGCATTCCTGTAGCTAAATTGAATGAGTCCGAGAGAAACAAAGTCCTTCATCTTGCAGATGAACTTCATAAAAGAGTCATTGGCCAGGATGACGGTGTTACAAAGGTTACTGAGTCAATCATCAGGTCAAAAGCAGGCATAAAAGATCCGACAAAACCCATCGGTTCGTTCCTTTTCTTAGGCCCTACCGGTGTAGGAAAAACAGAACTTGCAAAGGCACTTGCACAGTCGCTCTTCGATGATGAAAACAATATTGTCAGAATCGATATGAGTGAATATATGGAGCAGTACAGCGTATCAAGATTAATCGGAGCTCCTCCCGGATACGTAGGATATGATGAGGGCGGTCAGCTTACCGAAGCAGTCAGACGTAAACCTTACTCGGTAGTTCTTTTTGACGAAGTCGAAAAAGCTCATCCCGATGTATTCAACGTTCTTCTGCAGGTACTTGATGACGGTCGTATAACCGACTCGCACGGCAAGACAGTCGACTTCAAGAATACAATTATCATTATGACTTCAAATATCGGTGCCGATGTACTGCTTGAAGGCATTGACGAAAATGGTGAGTTTAAGGAAGGCGTGGAAGAGGCTGTTACAGGCATGCTGCACAAGTTCTTCAGACCTGAGTTCCTTAACAGAATCGATGAAACAATATTGTTCAAACCGCTTGGTAAGGAAGAAATTGCTGGTATCCTTGACCTTATCGTGGGCGATCTTAATAAGCGTCTTGAAGACAGAGAATATAAAGTTATGTTAACCGATGCGGCTAAGGACAAAGTCATAGCAGAAGGTTACAATCCTAACTATGGTGCAAGACCTCTTAAAAGATATGTACAGAAGACGGTTGAAACACTCGCTGCAAAACTGATCCTCTCAGGCAAAGTATCCGAAGGCGACACAATTACAATCGATGTCGAAGACGGAACATTTGTTGCAAGATAATACTTGAGAATACTGTTCATTCAAATGGGCTAACAAAAAAGCTGAAAATGCAATTTTGTTAGCCTTTTTTGTATTATTTTTTTAAAATTTGTATAATATGTGTTGACAAATAATATTATACGCCGTATAGTATTATACGAAAAGAAAAATAGCTATAAATTTTCAAATATATATCAGGAGGGATTAAGGATGACTTATCAACTAACAGCACCGCTTTTGGATGCCTGTGTACTTGGTATAGTTGCCGAGAGTGATGCTTACGGCTATACACTGACGCAGAAGGTCCAGGAAGTTGTAGATATTTCCGAATCGACACTTTATCCTGTATTACGCAGACTTCAGAAAAGCGAATACCTTACTACATACGATCAGCCTTTCGAGGGCAGAAATCGCAGATATTATTCCATCACGGATAAAGGAAACGAACTGTTGGGCTTTTACAGAAAGGAATGGATTGAGTACAAAACCAAGATTGACAGGCTGATAGGAGGAAATGTAGATGAATAAGAGTGAATTTTTAAAAGCACTTTCCAAACAACTTAAACTTATGCCCAAAGAAGACAGAGAAGATGCTTTGACATTTTATAGCGAATATCTTGAAGACTACGGATTTGCGGAGGACGAAGATGTTACCGCCAAACTTGGAACACCCAAGGAAGTAGCCAAGAATATGATTGCGGAAATCACAATGAAGCATATCGATTCTAACGAAGAAAAGAAATCCGCCAAGAAAACAGCCACGATAGTATGGATTGCTATTATATCAATCTTTTCACTGCCGATATCTTTACCCATTGCGCTTTGTCTGCTGATAATTGTTTTTGTTTTGTTTATTACTTTGCTTATATTATTCATTGCGCTGGTAGGTGCTGGGCTTATAGTAATTACAGCAGGAGCCGGTGTATTTTTATCAGGCATAATTGCTCCGGGCATCGGACAGAAACTCGTATGCTTCGGCGGAGGCATGCTGGTAACAGCCATAGGCATGGCATTATGCTTCTTAACGGTAATTGTTTACATTCTCCTTATCAGACTTGCGGTTCAGATTATTAAAAAATCTGCAGAGAAAAAAGTCAAGAAAGCATAGAAAGAAAGGATTATATCATGAAGAAATTTATATTAATTGTTGTAATTATAAATGCATTATTACTTTTTTTAGGAGGAGTTCTGTTAGGACTCGGGATACTGCTCGGCGGAAAAACAAGTTTCAGCTTTGATTTAAATGACAAAGAGTTTATAGAACCTGTTTATGTTGATAACAGTTTTGATCTGGATGATTTTTCGTCGATGAATATTGACATTAAAAGGGCAAAACTTTACATAGAGGAAAGTGATAAGTGCGGTATTGAATATCATTTATTGGAGGATCTGGTTCCGGAAATAAATGTTGAAAACGAAAAACTGAGCGTTGTTCAGAAAGATAATAACTTTATTCCTGTAAATATTCTTACCATCCAGGAAGAACAGTACATAAAAATATATGCAACAAAAGACCAGATTGCCGATATACAATCATCAAGCGGCGGAGTCGAAAT
>CACWZK010000089.1 GCA_902765365.1 uncultured Lachnospiraceae bacterium | reverse complement strand
CGTAAATAAGAACGACAAGAAGGAACTTCCCGAAGTTGCAAAGGCATTCCACGAATGCGGATTTAAGATTCTTGCAACCGGAACCACATATGACTTAATCGTTTCTCTCGGAATTCCCGCAGAGAAGATTAAAAAGATGCAGGAAGGCAGACCCAATATTGTCGATGCAATAACAAACAAAGAAATTCAGCTTATTATCAATACACCTGCAGGTAAGGACAAGATATTCGACGATTCATACATCAGAAAGAACGCCATTAAGCACAGAGTTCCTTACATTACCACAATGGCAGCAGCAAAGGCATCCGCAGCAGGCATCAAGGCCGTAAAAGAACAGGGCCAGATCGGTGTCAAGAGCCTTCAGGATATTCACAAAGGTATCAGCTACAACTAATTATTTAGGTCGTAACCTATAAATATTAGTTCGTGCGAATACATCAGACTGCTTGCACGAAGGTATTGCATTTTTATCGGAATTTTTTTAAAATATAATTCGGAAGGTGTAATAAATTACTGGAGGAGTCGGTATGATTTATACTTATGAATTATCCGTACAGGTTAAAAAGTTTTTAAAAGGCGAAGTAGAAGCTTTCGAAAAGATTTTTGTAATGACCGCTGATGATGTTTATTTCCATGTATCCATGGTTATAACAGATCCCGAAGAAGCGGAGAGAATGGTCATAAAGATTTATAAAGACATGTATATGCAGTTCGGCAGACTTGACAAGGTCGAGAATGTTATTTCATGGTATAACGAGATTATTTATCATGAACTTGACAACTGGATCGGCAAGAATTATATGGAACTGCTTG
This sequence comes from uncultured Lachnospiraceae bacterium, assembly GCA_902765365.1. Classification (GTDB taxonomy): domain Bacteria; phylum Bacillota; class Clostridia; order Lachnospirales; family Lachnospiraceae; genus UBA3766. The sequence goes on along the minus strand of CACWZK010000089.1, from coordinate 6,586 downwards.
TCACCGAGACCAGGGGCAAATTCGATCACCCCGTTGCGAACATCGACGTTCTCTACGGCGAGAAGCTTTATAATGAGTCGGAGACTGCTCTTATCGCAGTGGATTATATCTATGAACTCAATCCGATTCATCAGTTAACATCATTAGCATATTTCTTTGATAAACTGGCTGTAAACGAGATAGCAAATCTGTTACAGGTGGATGACGACAGAATCAACAAGAGAGTTAAGTACATCACTCTTACGATAGAGGATTTCTGCAAACAGTATGCAAAATCACACGAAGTAAGAATTGCGACTGTAGACGCTCACATGATTCTTTTGGCATATGTTCAGCTGTTCAAATCGGTTGAACTTCCACATCCCAACAAAGTGTACAAGAAGATTATAGAGGCATTACAGTAATGTACAAATACCTGTTATTTGATCTGGACGGTACTTTAACGGATTCTCAAGAAGGCATAACTAAGTCAGTTAGTTATGCCTTAATTAATTTAGGCGTTAAAGATCTTCCGGATGATATAAAACTGCGCTTCATAGGACCGCCCCTAAAAGATTCGTTCGCGAAATACTGCGGTTTTGATGAAGAGACAACAAAAAAAGCAATAGCACTTTACCGCGAACGATATTCCACGGTCGGCAAATTCGAAAACCGCCCTTATGATGGAATACCGAGTCTTTTAAAAGAACTTAAGGAAGCGGGAAGGGTGCTTGTGATAGCATCCAGCAAGCCGACCGGTTTTGTGGAGGATATCCTCGAAAAATTTGAAATAAAAGATTATTTTGATATAATAAGCGGAGCGGACTTAAGCGGAAACAAATCCGAAAAGGAAGATGTTATTAAATATGCCCTGGATGTATTGGGCGTTGAATATCATCTTGATGAAGAAAAGCGGAAAAGATTCACTTACGAAACTGTTATCGATCCTAAAGACGAAGAGTTGCGAAAGGCATTTGCTTCAGATAAAAAGAGCCTTAAAGATGTTGTAATGATCGGCGACAGGAATTATGATATTTACGGTGCTTCTTTTTTCGAAATGGATTCGATAGGAGTCAACTACGGATTTGCTTTTGATAAAAACGAGCTTAGGGAAGCGGGTGCCACACATGTGGTTGAAACCGTGGAAGAATTGAGAAATCTTTTATTATCTTAAACTTCTAAAATGCATAAAAGTTTTTTTATGACAGTTTAATCGGATAATCGAAAATAAAGAAAGACATACAGGAGAACAGACAAATGGGTATATTTGAAGAATTAAAGGCAAGAGGACTTCTTGCGCAGCTTACCGATGAAGATGAAATCAGAGAACTTGTAAATAACGGAAAAGCAGTTTTCTACATCGGATTCGATCCTACCGCAGACAGCCTTCATGTAGGCCATTTCATGGCACTCTGCCTTATGAAGAGACTTCAGATGGCAGGAAATAAGCCTATCGCACTTATCGGCGGCGGTACAGGCCATATCGGAGATCCTTCGGGCAAGTCAGATATGAGAAAGATGCTTACCAAGGAAGATATCGATCACAACTGCGAATGCTTTAAAAAGCAGATGAGCAAGTTCATCGATTTTTCGGACGGCAAGGCTTTGATGGTTAATAATGCCGACTGGCTTTTAAATCTTAACTACATCGAACTTTTAAGAGAAGTAGGTGCATGTTTCTCGGTTAACAACATGCTTCGTGCAGAGTGTTACAAGCAGAGAATGGAAAAGGGACTTACTTTCCTTGAGTTTAACTACATGATAATGCAGAGCTACGACTTTTACATGCTCTTCCAGAAATACGGCTGCAACATGCAGTTCGGCGGTGACGACCAGTGGTCCAACATGCTCGGCGGTACAGAACTTATCAGAAGAAAGCTCGGTAAAGACGCATACGCTATGACCATCCAGCTTCTTCTTAACTCAGAAGGCAAGAAGATGGGCAAGACAGAAAAAGGTGCAGTATGGCTTGATCCCGAGAAGACTTCACCTTACGAATTCTTCCAGTACTGGAGAAACGTAGCTGACTCTGATGTTTTAAAATGTATCAGAATGCTTACATTCCTTCCTCTTGAAGAAATTGACAAGATGGATTCATGGGAAGGTTCACAGCTTAACGAGGCAAAGGAAATCCTTGCATACGAACTTACCAAGATGGTTCACGGCGAGGAAGAAGCCAACAAGGCAAAGGAAGCATCCAAGGCACTTTTCGCAGGCGGCGGAAACCTTGAAAACATGCCTTCATGCACACTGACAGATGACGACTTCAGAGACGGTCAGATCGACTTAATCGGTATTCTTGTGGCAGCAAAGCTTGTTCCCACACGTTCTGAAGGAAGAAGAACCATCGAACAGGGCGGATGCACGGTTAACGACGAGAAGATTACAGACGTTAAGAAAGCATACACCAAGGAAGAACTTGCTACGGGCGATTTCATCGTCAAGAAAGGCAAGAAGAACTTCTGCAAGATTACACTTTAATAATTCACACCCGATTGTCACAATTAATGACATTCGGGTGTTTTTATTTATGCTTAGATTGATTTTTGAATATTAAAACAAGTATAATTAAGTGGTCATAAAAGAAACCACGGAGAGTAAACATGGATAACAATAAATATTTAAAAATTCTCGCAAAACAGTATCCCACACCCGAAGAAGCGGCTACAGAGATTATAAACCTCGAAGCTATTCTTTCTCTGCCCAAAGGAACCGAGCATTTCCTGACCGATGTGCACGGCGAATATGAGCAGTTTGAGCATGTGCTTAAGAACGGTTCGGGTACGGTCAAGAGAAAAATCGAGGCTGTTTTGGGTGAAAAGAGTACTGCGTATAAAAAGAGACTTGCGACTTTAATATACTATCCTCAGGAGAAACTCGAACTTATCAAGGCCGAGGGGATTAATACAAACGACTGGTACAAAGAGACCATAATGGATATGGTTAATGTGCTTAAATGCGTATCGAGTAAATATACCAGATCGAAAGTAAGAAAAGCGATTCCGGAAGAATTCAGATATGTTATCGAAGAACTTATAACCGAAAAACAGGAAATAAGCGATAAGGAAAAATATTACAAAAGCATCATCGATACGATAGTAAGAGTCGGAGAGGCAGACAATATCATCATTGCGATTTCCAATCTTATTCAGAGAATGGTCGTCGATCATCTTCATATTGTCGGCGATATTTACGACAGAGGACCGGGACCTCATAAAATCATGGATACGCTCTGCTCATATCATTCGGTAGACCTTGTATGGGGCAATCATGATGTGGTTTGGATGGGCGCTGCCGCAGGACATCCCGCGTGTATTGCAAATGTAATCAGAATGTCAGCAAGATACGGCAATTTAAATATTATCGAGGATGCATACGGCATTAACCTTCTGCCTCTTGCAACCTTTGCAATGGAGACTTACAAAAATACCGACAATTCGAGATTTAAATTAAAAGAGACAAGCAGCGGTGAATTCGTCAATGCTTCCGAGATTGAGAGCGAGATGTATAAAGCAATCACCGTAATACAGTTTAAGCTTGAAGGCGAAGTAATTAAACGAAATCCCGATTTTGAGATGGATAATCAGCTTCTTTTGCATAAAATCGATTTTGACAAAAAGGAAGTTGAAATAAACGGAAAGAAATATCCGCTTCTCGAATGCGATTTCCCGACCATCGATAAAAACGATCCTTACAGATTAAGTGATGAAGAAGAGATGATTGTCAAGCTTCTCGTCAAAGCTTTTATGCATTCCGAAAGGCTTAAGAAACATATCAAATTCCTTTACAAAAAGGGTGCGATGTACAGGGTTTACAACGGCAATCTTTTATATCACGGCTGTGTTCTTTTAAACGAGGACGGAAGTTTCGCACATTCGAATATCTGCAATAAAGACACATACGGAAAGAGTCTCTACGAACTGATGGAAGATTATGCGAGAAAAGCATATTATTCGCCCATCGGCTCGGCGGACAGGGTAAAAGGCGGAGACATCCTCTGGTACTTATGGTGCGGTCCGAAATCACCTTTATACGGCAGAAACAAAATGACAACATTCGAAAGACTTTTTGTTGAAGACAAGTCCACTCACAAAGAGATAAAAGATCCGTACTATTCATACATTGAGGAAAACGCCGAAGTGGCAGATGCCATCCTAAAAGAATTCGGCGCCACAGGTAAATATTCGCATATCATTAACGGTCATGTGCCTGTTGAGATTAAGAACGGTCAGACGCCGATTAAAGCAGGCGGCAAAGTCCTTATGATAGACGGCGGTTTTTCCAAAGCATATCACGAGAAGACAGGAATGTCAGGCTACACACTTGCCATCGACTCGCACGGTATGTGGCTCGTACAGCATGAAAAGTTTGAATCCAAAGCCAAAGCCATCGCGGGTGAAACGGACATTCTTTCCGATACGCTTAAAGTAATGGACTTTGACGAAAGAATGTATGTGCGCGATACCGACAACGGAAAAAGAATAATGGAAGAAGTTGCGGATCTTGAGGAACTTCTCGCAGTCTACAGAGACGGTAAATAATATGATTTTGTTTTATATAGCCCTCTTTTATGGTAAAATATTTAGGTAATTAATGTTTTCAGAAGTTAACTGAAAGGATTGACGAAATGAAGAATATACTTTGCAAAAATTGTGGCGGAAGTATGTATTTGGACGCATCGGCTACGACGGCTGTCTGCCGGTATTGCGGTTCGACTTATGTGTTGAATCACGAAGATACCGACTATTACAGACAGTTTTATCAGAAGATGCGTTCTTTTTTATCCCTTTCGAAGGATGAACAGGACAGAAGATTAAAAGCCGATGAAATCTGGCAGAATGCCGATGACAAAAAATTTGAAACGCTTGACGGTCAGACGATTGAGGTGAATTTCCTGTATTCACATTCCGACAGAACCGCGAATACTTATACGGCCAGAAAAAATATTATTTTTCATTTCGAAGAAAAAAGCGCCGACTGCGTGGAAAGATTCAGAAAAGCGGTTTCGATGCTTGATTATCCTTCGGCCGACACCAAAAGTCTGAGTGACTTTTTCCCGCATATAAACGGTGGATTTGAACTTGTTGACGGGGAGAGACTTTTAGTTATTACCAAAGGTGAAGACGAATATCCTTTAAGACTGTTCGGAACATTGTCGGGGCGTCATGTTGCATGGATAATATCACGACTTGAGAATCTCTGCTGTGTGCTTGAATACAGTGGTCTCGCACATGCCGAGATTAATCCGGATACTGTATATATCAATCCGTACGACCATACGGCATATCTGTACGGCAACTGGTGGAATGCGGGCAAACACAATACGCATTCGGGTGGCATATTCTTAGAGACCGAAAACAATCTTATTAACTTGCGAAATACGGCTAAGGAAATGCTTGGTTTTAAACCTGAAGAAAAGGTCATTGCGGATGGCGAGAATATCCCTGAGGCGCTGGCTGAGTTTATAAACGGAAAGCCCAAATTCAATGCATACGAAGATTTTGCATACTGGGACGAAATGTTAATCAAAGCCTTCGGTGAAAGAAAATTCATCAAGATGGATACCGATGACGGCGAGATTTATAAATAACGGGTACCCGGAATAATTGGATACAAGTGAATTAAATATTTAAGACAAAAAAGAGTGATTTATTTCTTTTGGAGATTTTATGGGAAGAGGCAGTTATAAAGCTTCGGACTGGGCAAAGCTTAGAAGCAGTATAAGCGAAACGAAAAAGGTCGAAGATATATTTGCCAACAGAATAACGGCAGGCTCATTAAAGAATGATACTTTAAGCGAAATGACCGAAGGATGCAAGAAAGGGCGCGAATCGAGAGATTCCGAAGATTCACCCGAATCAACGCCTGTTATCATCGGCTTTGATGTGACGGCTTCGATGGGATATCTGGCCAAGGAACTGGCGCTTAACGCCATGAATTCGGTTATCACATATCTTTATGACGAAAAGCCGATAAGCAATCCGCAGATTCTGTGTGCGGCAATCGGAGATTCGTTAGCGGATAAATATCCTCTTCAGGTGACGCAGTTTGAATCGGACATAAGGATCATCAAACAGCTTCTCAATCTGTATCTCGAAGGCGGAGGCGGAGGAAACGGCGGAGAAAGCTACAATCTTTTATGGTATTTTGCCGCGAAGCATACCTCGGCTGACTGTTTTGATAAAAGAGGCAAAAAAGGTTATCTTTTTACGATAGGTGACGACGCAAGTCTCGGAAGTTTAAGCGCTACGGAAATAAAGCGTGTGTTCGGTGATGATGTTCCCTATGTTACTTCTGATGAGGAACTGTTAAGGGAAGTAGAGAAAAATTACAATGTTTTTCACATTCACATCGAAAACGAACAGTCCGACAGCGACAGGATTTTCTCTAGATGGCGCACTCTTATGCCGGGCAAAGTAACGGTTATCGAGAAAAAGGATATTAAGTATCTATCCGAGATTATATGCGCGATCATCAATGTCTGTGAAGGCAAGAGTTCAAACGAGGCATTAAAAGAATTGAAAGATCAGGAAACAGCAGAGAAGGTCGCCGGGTCATTAGCGTATATCGAGGAGAAAAAGACTGATTCCCTGACAGGCACAAAACA
>CACWZK010000088.1 GCA_902765365.1 uncultured Lachnospiraceae bacterium | reverse complement strand
AGGGAATCGGAGATTATGATTTCGCCTGTGTGTGATAGTACCGGTATTACATCTGAAAACTGGTATCAATCAGAAGAAAAGAGAAGAGTTGTTTTCGGCGAAGTTGAAAAAATCGGAAAATATCTGGGACAATTTTAGTATTTGGAATATTTAGAATATTTTGTTTTTTCTAAACAGATTAACTTACAGGATAATGCACGATGGAGATAGAGAAAATGAAGGCATTGATTATTAACTGCAGTCCTGTTCGTACGGGGGCAACTGCAGAAATTGCAAAGTTGGTTTCAGAACAGTTATCAGCTAAGTACAGTGTAAAAAGTATTTGCATAGACGACTATTCTTTTTCGTTTTGCAAGGGGTGTCGTTCATGTCACAATACAGCGAAGTGTGTCATGAGTGATGCGATAGTCATAGAGAATATAATGAATGAATATGATGAGGCAGATATTATCGTCTCTGTTTCTCCATCATATTGGGCTGATATTCCGGGACAGTTTAAGGCATTTATCGACAGATGTACTCCATGGTGTAATACACATGAACCACATGCATCAATTAAGCCTGGGAAGAACGGATACGCCATTGCGTTGAGAACCGGACCGAATATGCCGGAATGTGAGAAGATAATCGGTAGTATAGAGCATTTTTACGGCCATCTGGAAATAGAATGTAAAGGTCATTTAGGGTTGACATCAATTGAATACAAAACAGATGTAGAACCGAGAAAACAAGAGATTATAGATTTCTGCAAGAATATCTAAATATCTTTTGCTGAATAGAAGGACACAATGAAAATAAAAAAGATTACAACCATTTTTTTAGCCGAAATAATTATGCTCGTTTTTGCCGGATGCTTTAATTCTACTCTTACAGTATTGCCGAGCAATCCTATTGTATTTACTCAGTACAGCGTTTCAAATCCTAAAGATGTTAATGACGGATATATGGCAATTGATTATAACGGAAGAACTTATATCCCATTTGGAACATTGTCAGGAAGAATTACTAAAACGGAAATCAATAATTGTTTAGGATACATTGATGATGGTACGGATAATGTACATGTATGCACATTGACGGCTGATCCTAATGAAGATTTCCTTGTTATTATTTGTGAAAACACAGTAATGGATCAACCAACGTTTTGGCGAGCAACAGATACTGCAGGGCAACAAATATCTATTCCGGGATATATTGATGATTTGGGATATGATTATTGGAAATGATAAATATTTTAATATTGGAAACTTTTGGTTTTCCTAAACATATTAACTTCCAGTTAAATGCACGATGACAAACGGATCATATCAGCGAGGAATAATAGCTATGAATAAAGAGTGGTCAGAACAGAATAAAAGAATGCAGTCGCTGATCAAAAAGGCAGATACATTTAATGAGGGTAAGGATGTCCTTTTTGAATTGCGAAACGACCTGATGAATACGATGCTTTCATTTAAGGTTGATCTTGACAGAGAAGACTATGATGCTATGCCTTTTATGAATGCTGACGGTTATCACAGTAAAAATATTGCTTATTCTTTATGGCATATTTTTAGGATAGAGGATATCGTTGCCCACACTCTTGTATGTGGAGATGAAGAAATATTGTTTTCAGGAAAGTATCAGAGCCGGATCAATTCTCCTATAATAACAACCGGAAATGAGCTTGTTAAAGGTCAGATTTCAGATTTTACAAAGCAGTTGGATATCGATGAATTGTATTCGTATATAGCAGATGTAAAAAAGAGTACGGAAAATATTATTCGCAATCTTACATTTAACGATCTTAAAATCAAGGTAATGGATGAACGAAGGGAAGAACTGAAAGCGTTGAGTGTAGTCAGTTCGGATGAGAATGCTGTTTGGTTGATTGATTACTGGTGCAATAAAGATTTACGAGGACTTATACAGATGCCGTTTTCCAGACATTGGATCATGCATACTGAAGCATGTCTGAGAATAAAGAATAAATTGAAATAAGTGTATAAACGCACAAAGGAGCTTCTGCCCAAGGAGGACAGAAGCTCATATTTTTATTCAGGAAGTTATAATCTGTCAGCAGATATCTTCTTTAAGTACGTCAACAATTGTTTCGCCCTGCATTTTTCCTGCCGATAAAAGCATGCTGATTCCGACGATTGCAAATACCCCGAGCGATACGAGAATGTATGTTAATATATTAATCTCGAATGCCGAATTAGGAGTCGGAACGTTTTTGTAGATAAAGAAACTTATTAACGCCGAAATCGGAAGACCGAATAAAAGTGCTCTTAATCCGTAGAGGAAAGTCTCGAGGAAAAGCATTTTCTTAAAGCAGAATTTTGTCATTCCGACCGATTTAAACATCGCAAATTCTTTACGTCTTAAATGAACTCCCGTCGTGATCGTGTTTACGATATTTGCAATTACGATAAGTGAAATAAGAGCTATAAATCCGTACATTACGGTCTTTATAAGTGTCATCAGGGTCTTCATTATAATAAGCTGGTCTTCGACATCGGAAGAATACGAATTGGTATAACCGTCGTAAAGTAGAATATCCGATATTTTTGCGTGAATCTCTTCATGGTTTTTACACTTAATTCCGTATGTGCAGGTTAATTCTTTTTCATCCACGCATTTAACGTATTCGCGATCCATTATCGAGGAAGGAACATAAACCGAGATGCTTCCTTTGGGGGACAATCTGTATTCTTCGATATTTTTATCCCATTTTACAAAATCCGTGATAATAATTGCCGGCGGATTGCCTTCGGCTTTATCATAAAAGAGTTTCTGGCCGAGGATTTTGTCATTAAAGACATCTTTTCTGGAGGGTTTATGAGCGTAATTGTTTAAAAGAACCCCGCGAAGTTCGTCTCCGAAATATTTTGTATAATCGATGCCGTTTTTCTCACAGATTTTAATAAAATCCGCATCCTCTTCCGGAATAACCCAGATATCGTATGTTGAGTCAAAAAGATAATCGTAATCCTTGGTAAGAAATTCCGGGTTTCTGATTGCGGTATTGGGTATCTCACGATCTTTTCCCTCATCATCCTTCGGATAGTAATTAAATGAAATCATTTCTGCGACAAATACTTTATCTACGCCGTCAAGTTTTGAAATATCCTCTTTTAATCTGGCGCGTTCGGATAAAGAAGCCGAAGCGAAAACCTGGAAAGGAATTTCAATCTCATAACTGTTCTCTTTGTTGTAAAGTTCAACCAAATACATGACGGATAATAATAAAACAATCGAAACAGCCATCGAAACGGTTATTACAAAACCTTTTGCACCGTTTCTTTTTATATTCTTTGATGCAAGTTCGCCCTCGTATCCGAAGATCAGTTTTACAAAAGGAAGAACTTTCAGTTTCCATGCGCGAAGCTTTATGGTATTGCTCTGTCTGATAGCTTCGATTGCTGTAATGCGGCTGGCCCTTAAGGCGGGGATAAAGGATGAAATAAATATGGTCAGCGCGGAGAAGAAAATTATGGCAAGTACGATGACGGGATGTGTTTTAACAGGTATATATCCCATCTCGGTCGTTTTAATTCCGTAAAGCATTCTGGAATTAAGGATAAGAGATCCCGTAAAACGAAGTGTAGCCATACAGCCGAGGATTCCGATTATGTAGCCGAGAGGAATGCCTACGATTCCAAGCAGGAGACCTTCGTAATAAACGCTTGCTTTCTTCTGTCTTCTGGTCGCACCCACACTTGAGAGCATTCCGAGGTATTTCATTCTCTCTGTCAGAGACATTGCAAAAGCGTTATAAATCATAATTGAAGAAGCTATGATAACTATTACAAGTGCGGTTGCAATAAGCTTATAGATTGAGTTTACAGGGTTGGAAGGAATATCTTTTACGAACAAACTCATCAGATATTCCGTATTTATTTCGTGTAAATTAAGATTATGGGCAGCAGCTATGCCCCTTAAGGTTTTTACAGCGTTTCTGTCGATTTTTTTAAGAGTAATAAAAACCATATTTTTCTCGGGGAAGCTTTCCATTCCGCGAAGCATATCATAGGCTTTGGTAGGTTCGTTATTATGAAGAATCGCTGTAATAGTGCAGTTTTCATCGCTAAGCGAGACGAAATCTTCTGAAGATTTGTAGTTGCCTGCAATATAGATAAGTTCATCTGCTTCATAAACATAACGGTATCCCTGATGGAAAGAAAATGTGTCACCGATGTGAAGATCGAGATTATTGTCTTTTAAGTACTCTTCTTCAATAGCGATTTCATTTGCATTTTCAGGAAGTCTTCCTTCATATTCGCAGGTTACTTTCTGGGAAAGCATATCGGGATTTCCGTGGAAAACGTTTCCCAGTCTGAATCTTTTTTCCGTATCACCGTCTATATAAAAGCCTGTTTTTTCGTTGTCGGTATCTGTTACTCCGACAAATTTAAGCAGCGAATCGTTTTTTAAACTGTTGTATTCTTCTTCGGTTAAATTTTTAAAATCCGCATGCTGGTTTCCGTCAACATATACCGAAACATCACCCACGAACATAAAAGCCGAATAAATACCGGTTAACATTGCGGTAATAAGAGCGGTTGATGCAACGATTCCGAATATTGTTACAATGGTTCTTTTAAGATTGGATTTTAAATGCTGCAGGGTTGATTTCATTATAATATTCATCAGTTTCTCGCCTCATCTTTCGTAATCTGACCATCTTCGATTGTAATAACTCTGTCCGCGCTTAAAGCAATTCGTTCGTCATGTGTGATAATGATGACTGTCTGGTTGTTTTCGCGGTTAAACTTTCTTAAAAGTGAGATTATTTCCTTGCTGTTTTTGGAGTCAAGGTTACCTGTAGGTTCATCTGCTAAAAGAAGCGCGGGATGATTTATAAGCGCACGGCCGATGGAAACTCGCTGCTGCTGGCCACCGGAGAGCTGGTTCGGAAGATGTTTTAATCTGTCTTTAAGTCCGAGCTTTTCCACGAGATCTTTTAAGAGTTTTTTATCGGGTTTCTTACCGTCTAAAAGAATCGGAAGAGTCATGTTTTCTTCAACATTTAAGATAGGTATCAGATTGTAAAACTGATAAATCAAACCAATCTGTCTTCTTCTGAAAATCGCAAGGTTGTTTTCGTTTAACTTTCCGATATCCGTTCCCGAGATGATGACCTCACCCGATGTCGGTGTGTCTACACCGCCGAGTATATGTAAAAGAGTGGATTTGCCTGATCCGGAAGGACCGACGATGGCAACGAACTCGCCCTGTTCGACGTCAAAGGATACATTTTTTAAGGCATCTACCTTTATTTCACCTTTGCCGTATTCTTTACAAAGATTTTTAATTTCAAGTATTTTCATGTTGTACTCCTTAGAATATATAAATAGTTTTAATGGTCCCGGCAATCGAAGTAATTCGAAGCCAATTTTAAACGCGTTTTTTTGATGGATTTTTCATCTTACAAGAACATAATAAAAAAGCCACCTTACAATCAAGTGACTTTTTTATTACAGTTTTGTAATATTTAAATTATTCTGCATCGGGAGCATATTCCGTAAATGTCATTACATCATTGCTTTGAATATCGGGTTTATCTTTGGATTTTTTAAGATAAGCATCAAAGAATTCGATAAAGCATCTGCAGAGGTTTTCATGCATTAAGTCTGCGTCGAGCTTTCCGGTCAGGCTTTTAATGGATATCATGTGCTTCATATCTGAGAAGCCGACATGTGCCATATCCCTGAAAATGACACTGTAAGAAGGAGCCTTGTGATCGATGAAAACCCTGGTCTCGGCTTTTAAGTTGCCCTTGCAGCTTATCTGAAGGAAAGGCTTTTCCTGGATACGTCCGTGATTGTCTCCAAAGGGAGCACCGTCTATATTGATTCCGCAGACTATCTCAGGTTCATCGAAACAGAGTGCGTAGGCTGTGGCTCCGCCGAGAGAATGTCCGCATGCTGCGATGCCGGGTGCAAAATCTATCATATCCGAAAGATTTTCTTTGGCATAATCTATGGCATTCATTGTATCTTTTTCCCATTCTGAAATTCTGCTTCGTATGAATGCGCAGTAAGTCTGCTGCAGTTCCTCGAACTTTTCTGCCAGTTCCCTGTTGTCTCCGTTATATTTTATGAGCTTGAATGCGTTAAAAAATCCTCCGAGCATCGGCTCATACTGTTTGTTTCCGATACCTTTCATGGCAAAAACATGGGAACCGTCGTCGAATTCGGTACAGACGGCATCGTAAGGATGGCCTACGCTTATAACCACATATCCTTGTGAAGCAAGCTCGATGCAAAGAAACGAATTGCCTTCACGGAAAGACAAAAGTCCGTGATTAAACATAATAAGAGGGAATTTCTGCCCTTCGATTTTAGGGGCATTTTCGTAACATTCCGAAAAATTATCGCCTTCGGCATCGACTTTTTTAAAATTCACCGGGACGTGCATTGACTTTTTAAGCCCCATAGCCATGTTTTCGGTCATATACTTTGCCTTCGGAAGGTCTTTTACGGATTCTTTTAATACGGGATAGTAAACCCTGGCCGATACTTTTCTTTTGGCGCCGGGTTCAAGGGCCTCTTCTCTGTCGGTATAAACCGTATATGTAAATGTTCCGACTGCGTATTCGCCGGTGGGAGAGGGTCTTTTAGTCATTTATGCTACCTCCTAAAAGAAGAATAATTGATTTTGCCAGTGTCCTGAAAAGAACTTTCGGATCTGCTTCGGTTTGAGGCCCTTCATTTCTGTAGCAGGCATTAAGAATGCAGAATTTCTCGATTCCCGTGTAGGAAGAGGATATATATAATGCGAGTTCTTCGGGTGTGACTTTCATGTCATAGCCGTTTTTTGCAGCAGCACTAATTATTCCCGGAACACTTTTTTTAAGATAGTCCATATTCCCGGGAGTCTTAATTCCCGACATGATTTTGGCTGCCCGCTCGGGTTCGTTTATGGCTATCACTCCGAGATCGAAGTTGATTTTTTGAACATCGAGAAGATGAGCTTTCATTGCTTCTGCTAAAATATCAAAGATTTTGAAAGTGATTTCCTCAAAAGAATAATCATTTTTTATAAGCTCTTCCATGGGTGTGATAATATCGTATTCAGTCCGCATTCTTGAGACCATATCCGCAAAAATATCGTCAAGACCATTGTAATAGCGGTATATTGCACCCTGTGAAAGACCCGTTTCCGCTATAACATCGGAGATTGTAACCATTTCCGCGGGCTTTCTTAAGCAGACATTATAAGCTGCATCCACTATCATTTTCTTTTTGTTTTCCGTATATTCGGGAGTGACTTTCGGCATTTGGTATCCTTTCTCTTGAAAAATGAAACAACTTTCATTTAATGAAACCGGTTTCATTTTAAATCTGATGTATTGTTTTGTCAAATATGAATTTAAAGATTAGGAAGAGTTGTAGTATAATGAATTTGCATATATTTTATGAGACAAGGTGTGTCTCATTCAGTAAATATGGGCATTTGCTCGTTTTGTGTCCTGTAAA
>CACWZK010000087.1 GCA_902765365.1 uncultured Lachnospiraceae bacterium | reverse complement strand
ATCCGGTTCGTCTGATACGAAGTATCGCTTCCTTTACCGTCATCTCCGGACGAAGCGTTACATACTCGATAGTCATGATCGAACCGGCCGAATTCTCGGGATATCTTAAAATCTCATTGATGTCCTTACGAAGTTCCGGATCCGCCTGCGCGAGGATTCTTTTTACAACGTTCGCGGGCATTTCCTCGACGATATCTACGGCGTCATCGACGTAGAGTTCATCGAGCACTTCCTTAAGTTCGTTATCGGAAAAGCCTCTGATTAAAAGCTCCTGTAAATCAGGCTCCATCTCAACGAATGTCTCCGCAGCCGCTTCCTTCGGAATCAGTCTGAAAAGAACCGGAAGTCTGTTTTCTTCCATCTCTTCAAAAGCCGCCGCAATATCCGCCGGATTCATCGTCATGAGTATTTCTTTTATGGTAGGGTATTTTTTCTCTTCAAGAAGCGTAAGCAGTGTGCTTACAATGATTGATACATCTTTTGTTTCTGCCATCGGTAATCCTCCTTTTTTAAGTGATGAAAAACCGATGCAGGTTAGACTAATCGTAAAAGATATCTGCCGAATTCGTTTAATCGATCATAAAAGAATCCAAACTAAAAAACGGAAACGAACAGAATATCGTTTTTCCACGTTCGGTCCGCGCCTGCGTCGGTATTACTACTTCGATAGTCCATATCCGTTTCCTCCTTATACATAATTATTCTGCGAATGAATTCGTCAGCATTTAAATTAAACCACATTTATATACTATTATTCAAGCCCAAATTATTATTTATATTTTTTATATCTGTTTTTATAGGATAAATAAAGGACCGTCTTTCGACAGTCCCTTCTCTTAAAAGATTTTCATTATCGCAAAAAGAATTATTGCAACTACCCCCATTACTAAAGAAATAATTCCGTTTCTCTTTGCGTTGGCTATTTGTTTTTCATCGTTGCCGTATTCTTTCTTCGAAGCAACCTTTGCAACGAGAAGAATAAAAGCTCCGGTTAAAACAATAATTACTCCTAAAACAATACCCAGTGTTTCAAACATAATTTCAAGTCTCCAAATAATTATTTAAGCATATCCGAAAGTTCAAGGATCTTATCCTTAATTTCATTGCAGTACTGCTCACACTCTGCATCCGTCTGAGCTTCAACCATGATACGAACCAAAGGCTCTGTACCGGATTTACGAAGCACGATTCTTCCTGTATCACCGAGTTTGGCGAGGATTCCGTCGGTAACCTCCTTAAGTTCGGGTCTCTCAAGTACTTCATCCATCTTCTCTACTCTTACGTTGATAAGAAGCTGAGGGAAGATTGTAACATCGGAAATAAGTGAAGATAATGTGCACTTCTTCTCGATGCAGATTTCAAGAACTTTAATTGCTGTAAGGATTCCGTCGCCTGTTGTTGCATATTTGTTAAAGATTACATGTCCGGACTGCTCTCCGCCTACGGAGTAACCTTCCTTCTGAATCTCTGCGGATACGTACTTATCGCCTACAGGTGTCTGAACGTTCTTGATGCCCTTAGCCGCAAGTGCCTTGGTAAGTCCGATATTGGACATTACAGTAGTAACTACAGTGTCTTTTACGAGCTGATTTCTTTCCTTTAAGTAGCAGCCGTAGATATAGATAATCATATCTCCGTCAACGACATTACCGTTTTCGTCAACCGCAAGACATCTGTCGGAATCGCCGTCGAATGCAAATCCGATATCGAGGCCTTTTTCTTTTACAAGTGCCTGAAGACCTTCGATATGAGTCGAACCGCAGTCCTTGTTGATGTTAAGGCCGTCGGGCTCGTTGTTGATGACATATGTGTCTGCGCCGAGCATGTCAAATACGTTCTTTGCAATCATAAAAGAAGCGCCGTTCGCACAGTCAAGACCTACCTTGTAGCCTCTGAAGGACTGTGTGGGAATCTGTGCAAGATATGACATGTACTTGTTTCTGCCCTGGATATAGTCGGACGCGCGGCCGATTTTCTCGTTCTTGGCAAGTTCGATGTCTACCTTACCGTCAATATACTCTTCAACGAGTTCAAGAATCTTGTCGCTCATCTTAAAACCGTCTCTGTCGATAACCTTGATACCGTTATCGTAGTAGGGGTTGTGGCTCGCAGTTATCATGATACCGAAATCAAACTTCTCGGTTCTTGTTATATAAGAAATCGAGGGTGTGGTCGTAACGTGAAGAAGCGATACATCAACGCCGGTGGATGTAAGGCCTGCAACGAGTCCGTACTCATACATATATCCGGACTTTCTGGTATCCTTGCCGATTACGCAGCGAACATGTCCGAGTGTGTTTGAAAAATAATATCCTAAAAATTTACCGATTTTGATTGCGTGGTCAACAGTAAGTGTTTCGTTTACTCTTCCACGAAATCCGTCTGTACCGAAATACTTCATTTGAATATCCTCCAAATATTTATTTGCAGGCATTTCACGATACCCGCATAAAAGAGATGTAAAAAATCTTCCTGATTAAACATTAATCTCTGACGACAATCCCAGGAATTCCTTGTTTGCCTCGAGTACGGGGTTTACAAAATTATTCAGATAATTATCTACCTGAATGCTTGCTCTGCCTGTATAAAGTTCGGGCTTTAAGATTTCCTTAATCTCTTCTTCGCCGATTCCGAATGCAGGATCTTCTGCGATAAGGGAAGGAAGTTCGTTATCTCTGCCCTCTTCCTTGATTCTGCGTCCTGCCTCCATGGAAGCAACTCTTATCTTCTCGTGAAGTTCCTGTCTGTCTCCGCCTGCCTTAACAGCATCCATCATGATGTTTTCGGTAGCCATGAAAGGAAGCTCGGACATGAGGCGTTTTTCGATTACCTTGGGATATACTTTAAGGCCGTTTGTAACGTTCATGCAAAGATCGAGGATACCGTCGATTGCAAGGAAACCTTCGGGTATCGAAAGTCTCTTGTTGGCGGAATCGTCGAGCGTTCTCTCAAACCACTGTGTAGCGGATGTAATTGCAGGATTTAATGTATCCACGATCACATATCTTGAAAGAGAAGCAATTCTCTCACTTCTCATGGGGTTTCTTTTATAAGCCATTGCTGACGAACCGATCTGGTTCTTTTCAAAAGGCTCTTCCACTTCTTTTAAGTGCTGAAGGAGTCTTATGTCGTTACTCATCTTGGTTGCGGACTGAGCAATACCTCCTAAAATATTAAGAACTCTTGAGTCAACCTTTCTCGAATATGTCTGGCCTGATACGGGATAGCAGTTTTCAAAGCCCATTTTCTTCGCAATCATAGGATCAATTTTATCAATAGTCGCCTGATCGTTGTTGAAAAGTTCGAGGAAACTTGCCTGTGTACCGGTTGTACCCTTTGATCCTAAAAGTTTAAGTGTGGACTGCACATAATCAAGGTCTTCTAAATCCATCATAAACTCATTTATCCAAAGCGTTGCTCTCTTGCCCAAAGTTGTGGGCTGTGCAGGCTGAAAATGAGTGAATGCAAGTGTCGGAAGATCCTTGTATTCATTGGCAAATCCCGCAAGATTATTTATAACATTTAAAAGCTTTGTTCTGACGAGTTTAAGAGCCTCGTTCATTACAATAATATCGGTATTATCGCCTACGTAGCAGCTCGTGGCGCCAAGATGAATGATGCCCTTTGCCTTGGGACACTGTACACCGTATGCATATACATGGCTCATTACGTCATGTCTGACACTCTTTTCTCTCTCTTTTGCAACGTCATAATTGATATCCGTCACATGCTCTTTCATCTCCGCGATCATATCCGGAGTAATCTGGCTTAAACCTAATTCCATTTCGGTCTCAGCGAGAGCAATCCAGAGTCTTCTCCATGTCGAAAACTTCATGTCGGGTGAGAAAATATACTGCATTTCCTTGGATGCATATCTTTCCGAAAGCGGTGAAACGTATCTGTCTGTATCCATTTTATTACCTCAATCTTAATATTTTTATATTTAAAAACTTATACATTTTAACATAAGTTTTGTCAATTACAATAGTTTAATAAACGTATTTATTATACTCTTCCTTTTTCTCATTCAATTTCATATCAAGAAAACTGCAGAAAGCATATCTTCCGGCCTCTTCGCTTTCCTTTTTCTTGTTAAGGAAATCAAGATATTCGCTGCTTTCAACAAATTCTCTTTTGGCTTCCTCGATATCGGCCTCGAGTTTTAACGTTACATCCCTCATCTTCGCATCATCGCCGATACGCTTTACATACTCTCTGTCTGTCAGCGTAAATCTCAAAGTTGCGATATATGCATAGTAATGCACGGGGTCTTCGTCGCAGTCATAGGCCATCAGAAAATCATCCGCCGCCTGCTCGAATAAGAAAAGTCTCGATTTGGCCACGCCCAGATTGTGATAAATGCATGCGACTCTCTCGGATTCTTCGTTATCAAGCGTTGATAAAAGAACCTCGTACTCTCTTATCGCATATTCATATCTTTCTTTGGTCAGGAAAAAGTCTCCTCTGGCTTTTCTCTTGTCAAACTCCGAACTGCCTTCTTCGTCTTTTATGACTTTTATGATCCTGTCCGCTTCCTCCCTCGTTATAAAAGGAGCCACTCCTAAAAGAGTCGAAACAATTTTGATTACGTCGGCTTTGGATTTTATGAGCTTTTCAAGCATTGTGGCGAGTTCTTTGGCACTGCATTCCTCGTCGAGCCATTTTATGAGTTCTTTGTTGAACATGTCAGCAGAAAGAAGCTCCGGATTTTCTCCGAGGCAGTATATCAGTTCATCGCCCGAATAAACATTCGTGCAGATTCGCTCAAGAAAGAAAGGTCTGTTCGCTTTTCCCGATATGGGTTTGTATACATTTCCCATTATTGAATCCTCTATTGTTTGGAGCCAGGCACCATGCTCATTAATTCAGGCTTCCAGCTTCAATTCCTGCTCCCAGTCTTTGCCAGACGAAGGGTAAAGTTCGCCGAATCCCATGTCCCAGACCTTAAACAAAACAGTATCCTCGCTTATCATCTTAACCTC
Source organism: uncultured Lachnospiraceae bacterium (assembly GCA_902765365.1). Taxonomy (GTDB): domain Bacteria; phylum Bacillota; class Clostridia; order Lachnospirales; family Lachnospiraceae; genus UBA3766. The sequence continues at coordinate 2,557 of CACWZK010000087.1, read as the reverse complement.
AAGGGATACTCTGGTGATGCGGTTGTTGGATGTATTAAGGCCGGTTAAAGTGAGCTCTCCGTGAGCCACATAGTTGTTATATACGTATGCAAGATAAATGCTTATCTTATCGGTTTCTTTAAGTACGAGTTCGCATCTGCCGACCGATTCAAACCACTGTGAACCGGCTTCTATAAGCGCTATCTGTTCCTTTGGAACATCATCTGTTTCGATACCGATGGTAACTTTTAATCTGTCGTTTCCAAGATATTTAATCTTGTTTTCTTTGCCGCTCGGCGACATTTTTTCTTTGGCCGCAAAACATGCGCCCTTTGAGAAAAGATTGTTTCCCTTAAATACTTTTCTGCCCTTGCAGAGGAACTGTAAGGATTCCGAAGCCCAGTCCGAATAGAAGCACTGTCCGATTAAATAGACACCTGAATAAATCGTCGAATTGCAGAGTTCGGATGAAATCTTTAAGAAAAGTGCGTCTCTCTCGCCCTTTTCGTACTGTATGGGTGTCTCCGAAGGGAAATTGATGTATTCTTTTACATCCACGGTTGCTACGCCGGGCGATTTGAAGAAGTTGCGCATCAGCGAATACGAGCGAAGCTTCTCTCCCGATGTATCAAATAAAAGAATATTGTGATTCTGCAGTTCCGCAGGCTGATAGAGCATATAGTAAAAGAAGCTTTCCTCATATGTCACAAAATGCAGAATGTCGGGATTTACCTTAAGCATATTGGGCAGTTCCTGAAGCATCAGGATTGTATCGGAATCTGCATCTTTTAGGGTAATTGTTATCGAAACAATCTTATCGGGAGTGACCATTGCGGGGAAAAGCAGGAGCACTTTCTTTAAGAAAAGAAGGAAAATATCCTTGGCAAGATACTCTTCCCTGTCGATCCGAACGGTCTTTTTAAGGCGTGCGCGTTCGAATAAATTGTTTACAAGCACACCGTCATCTTCGGCTTCCTTGGCTTCGTTGCCGAATAACCACGCTCCGTCATCTCTTCTTTTAAGCATGTAAAGAGGAACATTAAACTCTTCGCTCTCTTCGCTTAAGCTTAATGTCGTGGGCGCGTCGGAATCGACTTTGCAGTAGGAAACCTGCGCAAACGAATCGTTTATATCAAGTCCGACCACAAATCTGTCTCTGTTTATTTTTTCAAATACTTCTTTAATGTTTTCCGAAATCATGTTTTTCTCCGGGAATACACATTGGAGCCTGGCTCCGTCTTACATCATTTTAAATAACTTCTTTGTCAGGAAATCTTTTTCCATGTAGGAAATCAAATCTTCTTCAACCGTTACGTAATCGTCGAGCGATTTTGCGATTACGCAGTCATTAAGTGCCGTAAATCTCCAGGGTTTGCCTTCGGCTTCGGACTCGGTTCTGGTTAAGACGGAACTCTGTGTAAGCTGTTCCATGTTCTGATTTTCCTCGGTGATGTAGTACTGAACGGTCTCTCCGCAGAAAAGAATGAAGGCTTTTACAAATATTCCGCTGTAAAGATGCGTCATCTCTTCTTTTCTGTACTCGGTTGCAACGCCGTCATCATGCTCGATGCAGTAATGAATGACTACATGTCCCTTGGGATTTCCTTTATATTCAACAAACGAATAATCGGAGTAACTCTGAAGTTTTCCGACGATTGGCAGGAACGACATGAAGAACGGGAAACAAACTCTCTTTTCAAGTTCTTCGTTGACGAGTCTTTCGATTAAGTCTATGTTCCAGTTTTCTTTTGCCGCAAAGGAATAGTACTTAAGGAGTGCAAGTTTTGATACTCTGTTGACGCTTTCATTCTCTTTTAGGAGTTTTTCGATGCGGCCGAATACATAATCGTCGGTTATCGTGTCTTTTACGAAGTAATCATAAGCACACTGGGCGAGGAATGCTTTTTCAAGTCCGAGTGTACCCTGCATATTGATGAACGCGTCGAGATATTTAATCTTGTCGGCGCAGAATGCATTCGTGAAAAGAAGCTGAATGATAATGTTCTCAATCAGGATATATGTATCAAGGCCGAAGGATTCACAGTCTTTATAAAGGCTCTTTAATTCTTTTACGCTTCCTCTGAAATGCTGTTCGAGATATGCGAGAATATTTCCGTCGTACTTGCCTTCCCTGTAAACATACTGTGCGTAGGAAATAAGCAGATCGTTTTCCTCGAAATCCGTTCTCTCGAGGAGTCTCGATACGAGGCGCAAAACGCTCTTAATCTCCACGTGCTCGGGACCGAATGTATCGAGTACGGAAAATGCGGTATCGTACATGCCTCGTGCTATCAGTATCTGAAGGAAAGTTCCCTTTTCGTCGCCCTCGAATATCTCCGGCTTGACGTTGTTTAAAATATCTTCGAGTTCTGCATAATAATCGTTGTCAAAATAGAACTTAAGCAGTCCTTTTACGATGGTCTTTTTGTACGAGAACGTAATGACGTCCGAATGAAGAAGTCGCTCGTAATCAAATACATTGTCCTCGGACACGAGATCATAATTGTACGTGCTTTCAACCCTGCACATGATAAGACCGATCTTGTCGGAAACAAGATGTGCAATCTTTTCAAGTAAC
>CACWZK010000086.1 GCA_902765365.1 uncultured Lachnospiraceae bacterium | reverse complement strand
AATCGGTTCGGTCGGTGCAACGGGTATGCAGTCGCAGCTGTTTGAAAACGTAATGGCCGAACTTTTAAATCTCTGCGAAGATTATTCGGAAATTAAATTAAAAAGAATGCTTACCAATTCAAATATGCTCTCAAGCGACGTATCAAGTGCATTCGATCCTTCGTATGCATCAAGCTTTGACAAGAAGAATGTTGCATACCTTGGAAAAGGCCTTGTGCTTTGCAAATTCACCGGCTCACGCGGCAAATCAGGCTCCAATGATGCCAATGCCGAATACCTCGGTACGATTCGAAGCATCTTTGATAAAGACGATGTTTCTTTCCAGCTTGCCGAGCTTGGCAAGGTAGATTTGGGCGGTGGCGGAACAATCGCTTTTATGCTTGCAAAATACGGTATGAACGTAATCGACTGCGGTGTAGCCGTACTTAACATGCATGCGCCTTACGAAGCTACCAGCAAGGCTGATATCTACGAGACATATCGCGGATATATTTCATTCTTGAAGAACATGTAACTGGCTGACATATGGGGACGGGGGTATAGTGTCATTTTGAGCAGATTGCAAAATGACACTATACCCCCGTCCCCCCAGCACCAAAACTAGAATTATGGAATTAAAGAAATCTGACTTTTACTACAATCTTCCCGAAGAACTGATTGCGCAGGATCCTCTTGCGGATCGTTCTTCGTCAAGACTTTTAAAACTTAATAAATATACCGGTGAGTTTTCGCATCATCATTTCAGTGATATCATCGATTATCTGAATCCGGGAGACTGTCTTGTACTTAACAATACCAAGGTTATTCCGGCGAGACTCTTCGGTGTAAGAGAAGGAACCGGTGCAAGCGTAGAGTTTCTTTTGCTTAAAAGACTCTCGGATACGGACTGGGAATGCCTGGTTAAGCCGGGCAAAAAGGCAAAAATCGGATATAAGTTTTCTTACGGTGATGGTCTTTTAAGAAGCGAAGTTATTGATATAACACCCGAAGGCAACCGAATTATCAGATTTGAATTTGAAGGTATCTGGGAAGAAATACTCGACAAACTCGGCGAAATGCCTCTTCCTCCGTACATTACGCATAAACTTCAGGATAAAAACAGATATCAGACGGTTTATGCCAAATACGACGGTTCTGCGGCTGCACCTACCGCAGGTCTTCATTTTACGAAAGAACTTTTAAAGGCCATAGAAGAGAAGGGTGTTAAAATTGCCTATGTTACTTTACATGTTGGCCTCGGAACCTTCAGACCCGTAAAAGAAGACAACATCCTTGACCATCATATGCATTCCGAATGGTATCAGGTTACAAAGGAAACCGCGGATGTTATCAACGAAACCAAGAAAAATGGCGGCAGAATTATCTGTGTCGGAACCACGAGCTGCAGAACGATAGAATCCGCGGCAAACGATGACGGTACTGTAAGAGCGGAGAGCAGGGATACATCCATATTTATTTATCCCGGATATAAGTTTAAGGTTTTAGACTGCCTTATTACCAACTTCCATCTGCCTGAGTCGACGCTTATAATGCTTGTTTCCGCACTTGCTGGCAGAGAGAATGTTCTTAAAGCCTATGAAGAAGCCGTAAAAGAAAGATACAGATTTTTCTCGTTCGGCGATGCCATGTTTATTGATGACAAATAAACTTTGCCCACTTTTTCTGAGGCGTTTTGGCAAAATGCCGTCATATAAACGATTATATGTGTTATTTTTACCTATAAAACACTATATATTGGATAATTATCTTATTTATCACGTAATTTAGTATAAATTGTCTGTTGTATTTATTGAAAAAATATGTCATATTTGCAGTAAGATACTGCAAGTATGGCATTTTTTGATATAAGCAATATATTGCAAGGAAATACAGAAAAACATATTGTGTAACAATCATTTAACGCAAGATATTTAATAATTCCACATAAAACGAAAGGAAAAGAGATATGAATATTGCAGAAGCAAAAGAGAAAGTGAATCTAATCAGGGATAATATCGGAAAAGTTATTGTCGGCAAAGACGAAACAATTAGAAATGTGCTGATTTGTCTTATCGCTGACGGACATGTGCTTCTTGAGGATCTTCCCGGTACAGGCAAGACTATGCTTGCAAAGTCTCTGTCTCAGTCCATAAATGCCAAATTCAGCCGAATTCAGTTTACTCCGGATTTGCTTCCGGCCGATATCATTGGTCTTAACGTATATAACAGGGCTTCGGAGAAATTCAATTTTATACCCGGACCAATCATTACTAATATTCTGCTTGCGGATGAAATTAACCGTGCAACTCCGAGAACCCAGTCGGCACTCCTCGAAGCAATGCAGGAGAGACAGGTTACGGTTGACGGTGTCAGCAGAAAACTCGAATCGCCTTTCTTTGTAATTGCGACTCAGAACCCTGTTGAGACAGCAGGAACATTCCCTCTTCCCGAAGCGGAGCTCGACAGATTTATGATGGAACTTACTCTTGGAAACATGACTCTCGAAGAAGAAGTAAAGATGTTAAACAGATTTGAAAATGATGAACCCCTTGAGACTCTTGAAAATGTAATTGAAGCCGAAGACATAATTGAAATCAGAAGTCTTTTAAAAGAAGTTAAGATTCATCAGGACCTCATAAAATATATAGCAAGAGTCTGCGAAGTTACGAGAGCCGATTCCGGCACATATATGGGAGTAAGCCCCAGAGGCACACTGGCTCTTTTAAAAGCCGCAAAGACATCTGCGCTTATCGACGGCAGAGATTATGTGCTTCCCGATGATATCAAGAACCTCATCGTACCCGTTCTGATGCACAGAATTCTTTTCATCAACAGAAAAGACCGTACATCCAAGGAACAGTATTTAAATGCGCTTGTAAGCCGCGTGGAAGTTCCAAGCGAGGAATTCAATTCGTAGTTCGGAGTAAAACATGAGATTGCTTTTAGTGCTTGCAATCGGGTTACTTTTGTTTCTCATTCAAAGAAGAGTTTACAAAAAGAACTGGTTGAAAGGATTACAAGTTGATATTGATTTTGAAGAACCTGTCGTAAGAGAGGGCGATAAAAATGCGCTTGTCGAAGTCATAAAAAACGACAAGGCTCTTTTATTGCCTGTTTTACAATTGAAATTTTCGATTACAAGAACCTTTATTTTTCCAAAGGAAAAGAACTCCGCGGTAACCGATCAGTATTACAGAAACGATTATTTTACATGCAGACCTTTTCAGATTATTACAAGAAAATACGTTTTCAGAGCTTCTAAAAGAGGCGAATACAAAATCACATCCATTGATTTGGTCTGCAAGGATATTTTTATGGATAAGAGCAATTTTGCGACTTCCGAAGAATATTCGACTGTTCTTGTTTTGCCTGCAAGAATCAGAAGGGAAAATATAGGAGACGACATCATCAGATTTACTGGTGATGTGGTTAAAAGAATCAAAATCAACGAAGATCCCTTTGAATTTGCTTCAATAAGAGAGTATCAGCCTTACGATCCTATGAATCATATCAACTGGAAAGCCACAGCGAAAAGCGATCTGCTTCATGTTAATACGTTTAATTCTACCAACAGAAAAAATGTCGTCATTCTTTTAAATCTGGATATGAACCTTATAAGAAATGCTGAGGAACTGGGCGAATGGTCCATAAGAATTGCATCCTGCCTTGCGGATCGTTTTATCGGCGAGCAGATTCCGACTGCACTTTATACCAACGGAACCGATTATGAAACCAAAGAAGAAATCGGAGTCGATGCGGGCTGTGATGACGGTCATGTTAGAAATATTGACATGGCTTTGGCAAGAGTTCAGTTAGAAGAAATCGGTTCTTCTTTTGTTGACTTGATAGAAAAACATATAGACCGTGAAGCGGATAATGATTACATTTTTATATCCAATTACAGAAAAAATGATTTTGTGGATAAATTTTATGATCTAAAAAGAGAAGGCATCAGAGTCAGCCTTATAATTCCGGATTTTGATTATGCAGATATTACTCCGTTTTCGGAAAACGGAAATGATACCTTTAAATGGGTAATTAATTATGAAAAGTAAAAAATATTACAATCTGGCGGAAGCCTGCAATTTCATAATGATTGTTCTGCTTTATATATCGGTCGTCGAAATATGGGACGTGATGTATAAGGTGCCTTTTAATTATGTTCTGCCGCTCGGAACAGTTTTAATGCTTTTGTTCTCGCTGGCAATAAGAACATTATTCGGCAAAATGAATTCATTTTTGAATAATTTTGTTGTCTACGGTTTATTACACATTATTCCTCTTCTTGCGATTATATTTGTTCCGATTGATCCTTTGCAGAAAATGGCTTTTATTTTTGTATTTGTGGTCATTTTCGTTACAAATATGAGAAGTTATTTTAAAGCCAAAGGACAAGGGTTTGAATACGTTGGTGTTGTGCTTGTTTTGATACCGGCTGTTGCATATCTGATAGCCGATATTCTTTCTTTAAGATTTACAATGCTCGCGTATTTTATCATGGGCGTTGCATTTATAATTCTGTATTATTTGAGACTTTTCTTTTCCAATGCACATCTTTTATCAATTGAGAGAAGAAACAACGACAAGATGCCTTTCGACGATATGCTTAGAAACGATTCTAAGCTAGCGATTCCTTTTATCGTTATTTCTTTTGTTATAATGGTTGTTGCCAAAATTGAAAAACTCGACAGCGTGGCACTGTATCTTTACGAAAAATTCGCGGATTTTTTAGGATTTTTGCTTATTAATGTTTTATCTTTTATAGATAAACTCCTTACTTTGCTTTTAGGGGAAAATACCGAGGATCCGGTTATGCTCATGGAAATGGCCGAGGAGGGGGAATATGTCTCGGATCCTGTTTTTAATATTATTTCAACCATAATTTTTATAATCCTGGCAATTATCATGGTATTTGTGATTGTAAAAATTATCATCTCTGTTATTAAATCCCTGTCGGTAAGCAGAGAAATTCAGACGCAGACAATAGAAGAAGAGGACATGATTGAAATCAGGGAAAAGATTGTTCGTAAAAGAAATGAGAAAAAAGACAAACTTTCAAAAATAAGGCGAGTTTATAAAAAGGCAATCGAACGGAATATCAAAAAGGGATATGAGCTTAAAAAATTCCAGACACCGAGAGAAAGAGCAGAAGATATTCAAAAACAAATGAAAGAAGATATTTTCGAACTTAATGCATTATACGAAAAGGAAAGATACGGACAGTTTAATGACTAAATTCTGAAAAATCTTTTATTTTGGATATTAAAGTGGTATAATTATCAGGTGTTTTATCACAAAATGTTTTTGTTGAAAGGACAGTTTTATGAATTTAAAGAAGATTACAACCATTGCGGCTTTATCTGCAAGTACAATTTCAATTCTTGCATTTTCTTTTGCATGTCAGAAAAAACCTGACTTACAGGGACTTCCCGAAGATCAAGAACCTGAAACGGTAGTTACCATCGATTCAGATATTATTACTCCCGCAGTTGAGGAGCCTGAAGAGGAAGAGGAAGTTTACGAAGAAACCAAAGAAGGTTTTGTCAGAAGTGAACTTACCAACGAATGGATTGACGAGAAACTTGAAAATCAGAGACCCATTGCTGTTATGGTTGATAACGAACTTACAGCTTTAGATCATTTCGGCGTAAATCAGTCCGATGTTGTATATGAACTGATGAATTCTACCGCAAACGGAAGAGTCACCAGACTTATGTGTCTTGTTAAGGATTACGAAAAGATTGAGCAGTTCGGAAGTATCCGCAGTACACGTACAACGAACGTTATGCTTTCCGGTGAATGGAATGCAATCCTCGTTCACGACGGAGGACCTTTCTATATCGACAACTATATCGGAATGCCTTACTGTAACAACTTATCCGGCGGATTTGCAAGATATTCAAACGGCAAACCTTCTGAGTTTACCGAATATGTAACTTATGAATCCTATACCAACCCCACTACAGGCAAATCATACGCAGGTTTGGGAGAGAGAATCGAAAAGGCCGGATATTCCGTTGAATACAACAAGTATTATGAAGGCAAGCACTGGAAATTCGCTTCCAAGGGCGACAATAAGATAGAAGACAACAAAGAAGGCAAGAAAGTTGTTGATGTGGATTTACCTTTCCCTCACAACAAATCCCAGCTTAAGTACAACGAAGAAAAGAAAGAATACGAGTATTACGAGTACGGCAAGGCTCATATCGATGCTCTTGATGATGAAGTAACGAGCTTTACCAATGTAATCCTTGAAGCTATTTCCTTCACACAGCTCGATCAGAACGGATATCTTACATATAACGTTACCGATTCAACAACACACGAAGGTTATTATTTATCCAGAGGTATCGCCGTTCCCATTACATGGTCAAAGGCTACACCCGAAGGAATTACACATTACTACTACAAGTCCACAGGTCAGGAACTTGAACTTAACACAGGTAAGACTTATATAGCATTTGTTCCTGCCGACAGTTGGAATCAGCTTGAATTAAAATAATTTAAAGAATAAAAATTTGAACGGTCGTGAATTTTCATGGCCGTTCTTTTAATTTTATGTAACATTAATTCTTCTTAAATGTTATTAAAGTGTAAACTTAAATTCCGGTAAGAGGAGAAGAATCATGAAGAGAATATTATTAAGCTGCCTGTTGATATTATCGTTTGCATTGGCAGGATGCGCGGGAAAGAATGTAAATCAGGCGGATAATAACGGATATGGCATCGATACGCCGTCTGTCATTAATGCTAACGACTCAGAATATGTATCGGATTCTGACGAAGCTTCAGACTTAAACGCTCCCGATAATACCCTTGATATCGATTCAGATGCAGACGGGAATAACAATGACACAGATTCTGCATCTGATTTGCCAAATGAAGATGACGATGATTCCGCGCCCTCTATTCTTGAAAACTATTGGAGTATCGGTACCGTATATGAAGACGGAAGCATAGATTTGGTTTACGATGACGATTCAACAATCAATTCGAATGATTTTACGAGTTCGACAAGATATGTGAGGATTATCGATCAGTTTGTTTATGGAGATTCAACACCGAGTAAACTGTTTGATATAGCGCGTGAATATCCTGGCTTTGCAGAGGGTGACTACGATATGAATGTCACACAAAACCTTACTCTGCCTACACTGGTTGACAAAGTTAAAATTACCTGGACGAGCTCGGATGAAAGTCTGATAACAAATGACGGAATCGTAAAAAGACCTCATGAGCACAGCAAATATGTAATGCTTACCGCGGTGCTTTCCGACGGCGAAGGAGAACTGATATCAAGATATATCATAAAAGTAGCAAGGGACATGTATGATGATGTGACGGAGGATATGATTTTAGGACTGACCGATGATTATGGCAATTGGGAAAAACTTGAGGAAATGGGCATTGACCTTTTTGCATACGACGGATGGTTTTATTACTGTGATGAACTCGAACAGCTTTATTTCTTCCAGGGCGACCTTGACAGAATTTTATTCTATGATGATCCCAGGACCGTCATATACTGCGATGATAAATATGAGCTTAAATGTGATCGCAGTTTCCCGGGTCTCGGCGACGACTGCTATGATTTCATACAGTATTATAACGGTATTCCGACGACCGGAATGATAAGGCTCGGTATCGGTCATGACGAAGGTTCTGTCAACTGGTTTAACAGCTGGATGCTACAGATTCCGGACGGATTTGACACCACCGTAAAATATTCTAAAGATAAACTGAAAAAAGACTACGAGATATTGGGAGAACCTGAGCTGAAGATTGACGTAATTGACGACAAATTCGTGTTTATATGGACTGCTTATACAACAAATCATACCTGCATTATAGTTGATGCAAAAAGCGGCGAACTGATTGAGGAATACAGTACGGTAATAATAGATTAGGGTATAAAAGCTTCGCTTACGCGTTAAGCACAAGGCGCTCGCAGCATTTATATACGCTTCGCGTTTATTTCACCGCGAGTTGAATCACGCTCTCGCGTAAGCACGAGGCGCTCGCTCATTCATAAACGCTTTGCGTTTATTTCACCGCGAGCGTCGTCAAATCAAAATAAAAAATGCACACCTTGCAAGCGAGCTTGCGGTGTGCTTTTTAATTTTGATTTTCCTCGTGCTTTACGCGAGAGCTGCTAACGGGAATCGGACCCGTGACCTCCGCACTACCAATGCGACGCTCTACCTACTGAGCCATAGCAGCATATTTACAACGTGTAATATATTATCAAAGATAGGAAATTTTGTCAATAAAATAGTTTTATTTACAGTTGTATTTAAAGTGTCTGAAATGGTATAATAAAGTTTGTGTAAAAGTATCTGAAAAACGGTTATTTCGTTTTTTATTATTTGTGACAAAGGAGAATTATTATGTATTGTAGTACTTGTGGAACCAAGCTTGCTGACGGCGCATTGTTCTGCTCCAACTGCGGAACCAAAGTTGCAGTCGAAGAAACAGCGGAAGCAAAGGTTGAAGAAGTAAAAGAAGAGGTTACGGAAGTTAAAGAAGCTGCTGCTGAAACGGTAGAAGAAGTTAAGGCTGAAGCAGCAGAGAAGGTAGAAGAAGTTAAAGCAGAAACTGTTGAGACTGTAGAAGAAGTTAAAGCAGAAACTGTTGAGACTGTAGAAGAAGTTAAAGAAGCTGTTGCTGAACCTATAGAAGAAGTAAAAGCAGAAGCAGTTGAAACAGTAGAAGAAGTAAAAGCTGAAGCTGTTGAGACTGTAGAAGAGGTTAAGGCAGAAGCTGTTGAAACTGTTGAAGAAGTTAAAGAAGCTGTTGCCGAACCGGTAGCTGCTGTTGTAGAGGAGCCTGCACCTGTTCCTGTTGTCGAAGAGCCCGCACCCGAGCCTGCACCTGTTGCAGAGCCTGCTCCCGCTCCTGCAGAAGAGCCTGCACCTGCTCCCGTTCCCGTTGCAGAGCCTGCACCTGCTCCCGAAGTTCCCAAGGCTGAGAAGAAGAAAGAAAAAGCAGACAAGCCCAAGAAGAAAGGTAAAGGATGCCTTATTGCAGTTATAGTTGCTGTTGTAGTTCTTTTACTCCTTGTTCTTTTACTTGTTGTAGTCGGAGTAATTGTATTCTTTGTTTTTAAGGGTAAATCCGGTACTTCAAAACCTTCAAACGATTATACATATTCGTCAAATTACTATGGTGATTATGCCGGCACCAGCCAGATAATGAACACCTACGGTTCTCAGGAACTTGCTGATTATCTTGCAGCGAACGGTGTTAACATTGATGTTTCCGATCTTTACACTGATAATTCGACAGATGATTTTGCAATTTCTCTTTATGAGGATTCCGATACAACTCCCGCAGCTTGGGATTTGATCGTTGATATGGGCGATTATTTCGGATATCAGAGATTCAACAACAAGACATTCATTACATACAGTGATTATGCCAAGGGCAATTATGAAGGCGGAGATATAATTCCTTCAGACCTCGGCTCATATTCTATTACTGTTACCGATAAAGACTTAAACGGATATCTTTCCGATTCTTTATTCGGATTTGAAGATACTACAGGTACATATACTATTACCATTGATGGTTTTGCAGACGGAGACTATATTTCCGGAAATATGACGATTTCTATTAAATACGGAGATATGGAAACTCCTTATACCGAAGAAATTGCTTTCTATGCTACCAAGCAGTAAATAAATTTTATAAGGGAAAACCTAAATGTTACTGGATAAGAAGTCACGAACATCAATAATGTATGGTGTTATTATCTGTCTTTCCATTGCTATTATCTTCTGCGTGATAAAAATAGCAGCCAGACCTGATGTCGTAAAAGAAGATAACAATTATTATCTTCCTGTCAAAGAAAAAGTTGATATGGAAGAAATCCAAATGCAGGTCAAGGAAAAAGAAGAAAGCCAGGAACAAACCGTTAAGCTTGATGTACACAATCGTGCGAGATTAATTGAAGATAATGTAAATATCAGATCGGGTCCGGGTACAGAATATGAACGTCTTGGTTCGGCTTATAAAGGATATGATTTTAAGATTATATCCGGAGAAGGATCCGAGTGGATTAAGATTGAATACGACGGCAAGCCTGCATATGTTTATGCAGAATATGTTGAAGTAGTTCCCATGTTCTTAAACGATTTGGGTGTTTACGAAGAGTATGTGGAATTTGATAA
>CACWZK010000085.1:1396-9178 GCA_902765365.1 uncultured Lachnospiraceae bacterium | reverse complement strand
GTGTGTAAAAAATGTATTACCTTTGCAACCGCAAAACAACAAATGGTGCCTTAGCTCAGTTGGTAGAGCATCGGACTGAAAATCCGTGTGTCCCCGGTTCGATTCCTGGAGGTACCACTTTTGAAAGCAAAAGCCTCGATTATTTCGAGGCTTTTTTAATTTTCCATTTTCTCAAAGAAGTGGTGGCAATTGCCAAAGCTTTGTGCTATTGCTGCCCTTGATAAGGATATTGAAACCTTTGATGTCTCCTGCACTGATGGCAGCCTTTACTTCCTCTACGTCCTTGAATTTACGATAGTTGCATTGAGTGTTTCCAAATTCATCTCCTACCAACCATATATTCTCAAACCCATATTCTTGCATGAGGTCAACCGCTTTCTGGTGTTCTTCCGCACTTGCCTCACCCAGTTCTCTCATATCGCCTAAGATAGCCATCTTGGGAGATACTTCCCTCTTGGCCGTCGATGACGAATATGATGTGCTTGATGCCGTGGGTGTGCCGAGAACCGAAGCAAAAGGATTCGACGAAGAACTTGATGCGGGTGCACCGAGTGTCTTGCCGTAAGAGCTTCCTCTGTCAATAAGAGTACCGGAGCCGTAATTGCTCTCGTAACTTTCTTCCGAATCGGAACCGCTGTAATAAAGTCCGTTGTATGCATCGGGAGCCGTAATCGGTCTGTCCCATTTGGATTTGCTCTTCTTCTCGCCCGAGCCGCTCGAATTAATTCCGCCGAGGCCGCCGAATGTACCGATATCGCTCTTTACGATAGCCGAAACAGGTTCGGGAGCGGGTGCGGGTTCGGGTTCCGTGTATGTGGTATATGAAGTCTCGGGCTCCGCATATGTGGTATATGTGGTCTCGGGTTCTGCATATGTTGTCGTCTCTTCACTGTATGAAACGCTGTCGTAAGAAGACGTTTCGGGTGTGCTCTCGGATATTCCGGAGCTGAATGACAGGTTCTCTGTGGAAGCAGTCTCGCTTGTAACACCTTTCTTCGTAAAAGGTGTGCTGGTCGAGATGCCCGAAGTCTGTGAACTTCCTCTGTATAATGCTCCGCCCATTCCTACGGAAGGTGCGCTTTCTACCGTGGCAACCGTCTTGACAGGTTCGGGTGCGGGAGCTTCAGCTTTTCTTGAGAAAGAAATCGTGGAAGTCTTCGGTGCATCGTAATTCTTCTTGGCAAAAGGATCGGGTGCGGGAATATCTTCAAACTTCTTGGACGAAGGTTTGTTGAATACGATGGTACTCGAAGGTCCGGTCTCTTCCGTAGCGCCTGCAAGCGCAAAGAAAAGATAAATGCCCACGATAAGAATAAATGCAACGTTAAGAAGCATCCAGGGTGGTTTAACCGGCGATGCGTTGATTGCATTTCTTAAAATATTCGTAAATCCCGTGATATAAAGGGATATTCTTACCATTTCCTTATAATTGTAAGGTTGTTTGATGATCTTGTTGATACCAAAGCCGAGTCCACCGAAAAAGAATCCGAGGAAAACAGCCTTAATGCCGAACCATACAAGCGAAACGCCTGCCAGCATAAGGTAGAATATAATGAATTTCTCTTTGAAAATATCGATGAAACCTTCTCTGTTGAAGTTGTTGGGAAGGCCGATTAAGTTGGCGATGTCAGAATATTTGAGAGTCGAGGGCATACCAACCATGTTGATGCCGGTAAGTGATTTGCCGTTAAATGCAAAAACGGATTTGCCGTTAGACCAGTCGGTTAAAATTTCAACCTTGTCAATATATGCCTTGTCCGCGGTATCGATATCCGAGTTGAATACAACGTACTGATTCTCGCCTACCTGGATATAAGAATTTTCTTCAAATTTCAACACTCCCCCGGTATAGGTAAACTGAGGAACCGTCTTTATGGTTTCCACGGTCTGCGTGATAAAACCGTTGCCGCCCAGGCATCTTAAATAAATAATGCCCCAGTAAACAACCGCCGATAAAATAACCGCGAAAATGGTATAAAATACAACCTTGAATGTGGACTGATTGGCCAGTCTGTTGAAAAATCTAGGTTTTATTATACCTTTAAATACATACTTTAATTGTCCGAATAAACCAATATTGCTTTCCATATTTTCCCCTTATTTTTTATAAAAACAACCCTTTAATCCCTTTTGGTCTTCTGCAGACCTATACTATTATAATGGAAAGATATTATTTTGCAAATAATTACTCGTGATTATTTTTTGTTTACTGATACAATTTCGTAATATCCGTTGTTCAGCAATTCCGCTGTCTCGTTGTTGTCCGCAAGCCACTTGAAAATATACTCATTTTCCTCCGAATAATAGTACGCGGGGTTGACGTCAAACGATGCATCGCGCACCACAATCTCGGGATATTTCTCGGGAAATACCTCGTAATACTTTCCGTACATTTCGTTAAACGCCGTGGTTCCCTGCACCGAGGGCGTCGCCACCCTGTCGACAAACGTCACGTAGAAAAGCTGCTCCTGGCCTATGAAAAGAACGTTTTTGCCCGAGTCTATCACTTCCTTGAATTCTTCATACGAACTGTTCCACGCATCCGCCTGATCTTTTAAAATATAGATTCCTTTCGCAGGACCATATTCGACTTTTTCAAGCTTCGCCGCTATCGTAACCGGCATACATCCGTTCACTCTTAAAAGAAACAGTCTGCAGCCAAAAAGACAAAACAGTACCAGTAACATCGAGCATGCGAACAGAATCACATCCGAACGGGCGGGATTTTCTTTTTCTTCTTTTATGAGGTATTTTCTGCCGATGATTATAATTCCCGCAATAACCGCTATGAAAAGCTTCGAGTAAAGCGAATTGGAATCCATGTTCGTTATCGCAAATACCGCAGGCAGCGTCAGGATTGACGGAATGATCGCATACCAGAGTTCTGTGCTGAAAGCTTTGTATTCTTTTATGCAGACCATGAGGAAAAGTACGGCAAAAACAATGTATCTTGACTGCAGATAAAACTGGTTTTCGTTTCCGAATACATATCCTAAAAGAGTCTTAACCGAGAGCCATACACACGCAAAGGTCAGAATATTAATGATAAAAGAAAAGACCTCGATTTTTCTTTTTGCCACGATTCTCTGAACGATCCGGTAAATAAGTGTAAGGACAGTTCCGACTAAAAGAGATATCGCAATCTCGATGCCCTGCTCTTTTAACTGTGCGGGATATGTGACTAGTTTATACGTAAGACCGCTCGAAGTATGCGACGAATCCATCAGAATATAGCTTATGAAAAACGGCAGTTCCTTCGGCGAAACATTTATTAAAATCACGGTCACGGTGATAAGTCCGACGATGACTGTTCCCGCAAAGAACGGAAGTATGCCTTCTTTTTTCTTTCTTACCGCCATGGCGATTACAAAGACAAAGAAGATCGGAATCATCGAAGGATAACACAGGACGCTGACTCCGAAGAATACACCCGCGATTAAATAAAGGATAATCTTCTTGCCCTTATCAGCCGCCAGCAGAAGCAGAAATACCGTTAACATGCTCCAGTAATGCATCACCTCAAACTCGGGCATAGCAACCCATTTGGGCAGGAAGTTCATATGCACCAGGAATGCAAATGCAGCCACGCGCGAATCGGTTTCTTTTTTCGTGACAAAGAAAAGAAAAGCTCCGATAGCAAGGTGTATAAGCAGTCCGGAAAGTCTTAAGAAAATCACGCAGTAATCCGTGCCGTTAAAAATCTTTACAAAAGGATACAAAAAGAATGCGGGGAGAAACGCCGAAAACTGGTGCGGCTCCCACATATCATACATAAGCTTGTCGCCGGTCACCAGACGATACGCCTGTGCAACGGCATAGGATTCATCCACGTCAATGCTCACAAACAAGGCCTTTACAATACCGATTAAAGTAAGCAGGGCCAGGATTATATATGCAATTCTTATCGTATAAGTTAATGTCTTTTTCATTTAAGCTGTCCGTAAAGTGATATCTGATATTATACCATAAAAGAAGAACGGTGTCAGGCACGCTGCACGAGTCTGACACCGCTTTGTTAGGTAGTAGAAGCAGGGCTTAAAGGAGGTAGCCCTGTTTCGTGGGGATGGATTAATTTTCTCTCTTGTTACCGAAGAAGAACAGTGCTACCGTTCCTCTGCCTGTATGTGTACCGATGATGGTTCCTATATCAAATATCTGAACGCCGTCCTTGATATTCGGGAAAGTCTCTTTTAGGAGTCCTGCGAGGTATTCCGCATCTTCGCGACATCCCGAGTTGGATATGAAACATTTCTTCGAATAATCTTTGCCGGATTCGCAGTTTTCGAGCATCTTTTCCACCGCTTCCTTGGCTGCCTTTTTCTTGCCCTTAATCTTATACTGAACAGCGAGCTTGCCCTCCGCATCGACATTCATGAGCGGACATAAATTCAAGAGATTTCCTATCGCGCAGGCTGTCGCGGATATTCTGCCGCCGCGCTTAAAATGAGTAAGATCCGTGGTATAAAACCAGTGCTGAACTCTAAGTTTCTCTGCCTCGGCAAATTCCGCAAGTTCTTCAAGCGAAGCACCCGCTTCTTTTTTCTCAATCATTGCATCCAAAAGAAGTCCGTATCCTGAGGAAGCAGCCAGCGAGTCTATTACGACTATCTTTCTGTCGGGGTATTTTTCCTTAAGTTCCTCGGCCGCATTGTAAACACTGTTGTATGTTCCGGAAAGTCCCGAAGAAAAAGCAAGGTGTAAAATATCATAGCCTTCTTTAAGCAGAGGCTCGAAGAAATCAATGCCCTCCGCAATGTTAACCTGAGAGGTTACGGGCATCGCACCGTTATCAATTTTCTTGTAGAAATCCTCATAAGATAAGCTCTGACCGAGATCGTCAGTGTAATCCTTTCCTTCCAGATTATAGTGGAAGCTGACAAAAGGAATGTTTTTTGATTTTAAATATTCAAGGTTTAAATCGACTGCAGTATCGCATGTGAGTAAGTATTTTTCCATCGTTAAACTCCTGTGGTATTAAAAAACTGTAGATGTAGTTTTAAAAACTACATTCACTATATCACAGCAAACCCTTATAATCAACAAAAAACCAATTTAACAATTTTAAAAAATATTTGTTGCGTTTTCATTTGATATCGTGTACAATACATTAGTGTCTAAAAAATAGCGCCATCGCCAAACGGTAAGGCAACGGACTCTGACTCCGTCATCTCAAGGTTCGAATCCTTGTGGCGCTGCTAAAAAAATCCCTTGATTGATATCAAGGGATTTTTGTTTTTCAGTTTTGACACTGGGGGACGGGGGTGTTGTGTCATTTCACGGTATATATGCCAACCCGGTATATCCCAGCCATTCATCCGTACTCTCATAAGTCGCCAGTTCAGACATTCCGCAATATAAGCGTATATATTTTTCAAGAAGTTCTTCGCGCGGAAAATCCATGTTTCGCCTCCGTTATAAGACTATAAGAAACAAACTTTATCAAATCAATCATTTCTCATATATCTTGCATCTTTATAAGTTCCGATTTTTTTTATTTTGTTTTCTTTGATCATTTTACTTAGCACAAGTTCTACTGTTTTAACGCTAATATCCGGTACTTTTTTTATTATATCCTGTTTTGATATGGGAACATATGCTGAAAGCAATATGTTCTCGACTCTTTCAGATTTCTTTGCTTTTTTCAAAGAAATCTCCATAAAAGAATCGTCCAGTTCGCTGAAACACTTATATAGAATCTGAAGGAAATATATTATCACCGGGACGTAATCATTTTTATTCTCATGCCACATATAGGAAGACTCCGCTAACGCCTCGTAATAATTTGCTTTATACTTATTTACCTGGCCTTCAAATGATATATATCTAACTATGTCATATCCCGAAATATATAATAACAGCACTGTTAACAATCTCGAAACACGACCATTACCATCAGTAAAAGGATGTATGCAGAGAAAATCCAACACAAAGCACGGAATCAATAATAACGGGGATATTTCAAAATCTTGTCTTGCATCATAATAAGCCAATATCAACTGCTCCATATCATCTCTAACATCTTTCGCTGCGACCGGCTTAAATCTGACTCGTCTGCTTCCATCAGATCCGTATTCCATAATGAAATTATTTGTTTTCTTATATTTCCCAGCTTCGGATCTATTCGTTTGCTCTTCAATCAACTTGTGCAACAAGCATATGGTCTCTTCTGAGATATCCATATCCGAATGGTTGGAATGTATTAAATTTAAGGCTTCTTTATAGCCTGCTATTTCCATTTCAGCATGTGTAATGGGTTCAGAGCCGGAAACAATATCCTTTATTCTTGAATCCGTTGTTACAATACCTTCAATTGCATTACTGCCTTTGACTGAATCAATCACAGCTTTTTTCTGTAAACTATTGAAAGTCTCTTCATATTGCAGCTTTCTAAATATCTCTTTAGATTTCAAATCGGCAATAACACCTGTTAGCCCTACAATATTCCCAGGTATTTCTTTCTTTAAAAACGAATAATCATATATGTGCATATAAATATCCTCAAAATAAAATTTACTACCTAAATTTTATCATTTTTTAGGTAGTAAATCAACGCCTGTTCAATTATTCATATCATAAATCAAGTTTAAGCACTTTCTCTTTTCGTACTCTCTTCTTGAAAGCGTTTGAGGTCTTCGGTCATAACCCTGGCGGTTCTAAGGTCCATGAGCCATCCAATCAGAACAACCAGGCAATAAATTATCACAATGCTTAAAGCGACTGCAGATGCAGTTATCAGAATATCGCGTGTTAAGGGCTGACCGACAAATATAAATACAACGATTGCAACAACCGTCATCATCATCTGTGCAATTTCTTTTATGATAGCCTGCTTTACTGTCAGTTCTTTATCGCTTCTTACAAACAGTGCAGGGATTATACCAATAACTCCGTAAATCAGCGGATACGCAAATACTTCGTATCCAAATTGCTGTTCCGGTCTTAGGATTTTACCCAATATCAAAATGGCCAGATTTATCAGTGTGACACTTATAAAAAAACTGCCTGCTATATTTTTGATACGTTCTTTCATACTTTACTCCGTTCTGTTTAACATCCTATCGTTTGAGACATTCTTTTATCTCAGGGACGTATTTACGAGAGATTATCACCTGTTCACCGTTTTTTAGCTGACACATAAAACGTCCGTTAAGTGCGGGTTTTATATACGATATCTTCATCAGATTTACAATTACTGCCTTCGATATTCGCGCAAACTGGCGCTTGGGAAGCACTGTCTCAAATTCATAAAGTCTTTTACGAGATTCGTAGCATTCATCTGCAAGATAAATAAAAGTGCGATCATCAACAGATTCAACATACAATATGTCGGCGATGAGAATCTGATACATCTTCTCATCTTTAAATGCGTCAACACTTCCCTGCCGCATCTTAACAAACTGAACTATCTCATTGACTCGGTCATCAACTTTATGACAGCCTATTTCAATATATTCTTTTTCACTTTCACTAATTGTTTTTATTTCAAGTTTCATTTTTTCCTTAGTAGCATTCTTCTATCGAGAAGCTGCCTTCGCCCTTCAGATAACAATCCATAAAATCTACTACGATTTCGTTAACCTGGTCTATACATCTTTTAGGATCGACACTTCCTGTTCCAAGCATTTTTGCTAAAAAAGGTGAAAAGAGAGGAAGGTCGGTAAAGTTCATGTGTTCTGAACCCATAAAATAAGTGCTGTAACCGGTCACTGCATTATCAAGAATCACATTATTGGTATAATTATACCCCATTTCTCGTGCATTAAGGCACTCATTATTATGATT
>CACWZK010000085.1:0-1384 GCA_902765365.1 uncultured Lachnospiraceae bacterium | reverse complement strand
AAAGAATCGGTGTTGTATATATCTCTTCGTTTATAACCGGATATCCGTTATCAACACCAATCTGCTCGCCGAGCATAGTTCCGTCGAGATCAATGACTGCCGAAATATCATCACGTCTGCCTACACTGACTGCAGTTGCACCGCCAAGCGAATGACCCATAAGACCAATCTTTGTGGTATCAATAGAATTAACGATTGCCACGATTGTTTCCTGATCCGCATCATCATAAAACCAAGCATCATCAATATCACCTGCTTTGAGCATATTTATCACAAAGTTCATATCAGCTTCGCGAAGTTCCATCCATTTTGATGTAATCTCAAACAGTTCTTCCTCGCTCATCGAATCGTCATTGTTGCCAACCGCTAAAGCCGTGCTAAAAAAATCAGGATTTACAATTTTAGTCTTGCCACTTGAATCCCTCGTAAAAAATGCGTGATACGGATGATCAAGGCTTGCAACAACATATCCGTGGCTGGCAAGTTCCATAAACGTAGAAACATTGCTCTGATAATATCCAAATGCACCATGGCTGAAAATCACGAGTGGCAACGAATTTGGCTCCATTTCATCTATAACTGAAGGATAATAAAAATGCACTGGAACTTCACGAAATGATCCGTCCTGCTCATATGATTCAACCCTGGAACTGTCTATGAGTATTGCTTCACTTTCTGCCACTTCAAATTCGCCCGTGAGCGGTCGTCCTTTATAGTCAGCAAAAACAAATGCTGGTAACAAACTCATTGCTATCAAAATAACGTTCAATACTACACTTATTACTATGCACGATTTCTTCTTGGTTGCTTCACTCTTACGACTGATGAAGCTAATTAAAATCCCCAATACGACTCTTATAACCAGGATCAGAAAGAGTCCTTTAAACCTAAAGCCGAAATCTATGTCGGGAAAAAGAATCATAAAAAAATACAGAGCCATCTCTATGACATTTACTATCAGGCGCTTAACCGTCCATTCTTTTTTCAAAATGGTTCGGCTAAGTCCCATAATGCCAAAGACAACCTCTGTAAGAATTAATATGATAAATAATAAAACTGTCATTTCAATATCCGCCTTTCTTTATCTTAAGGCGAATATATATTTAAAACTTTGGGGCATCAAGAGTTTCAAAGGTAAGATGCATTTTCGGGCGGTAAAATGCATTTAAAACTTTCAATTCCCATCCGTTTGAACTTTTTGATATCGATCCCGGTTTCACTATTGTTTTTCTTGTTTACGTACTGCCTCTTTCATTGCCTCATTGGCTTCCTCATCCCAAACTGTTCTCTCGGGTCCAAGGGTTCCATACATCGTGTTTTCGAACGAATAAGCCATCTCTCCGTTTCTTATCAGTCGTTCATTTTCTACATCGTCACCAAACGT
>CACWZK010000084.1 GCA_902765365.1 uncultured Lachnospiraceae bacterium | reverse complement strand
CAGGAAATCTCGGCAAAAGTAGTGGAAAAGATGGTCGAGGAATACGGATGCAAACCCGAAGACATCTATGCGGGAGTAGGTCCCTGCATAGGAATGTGCTGTTATGAAGTAAGCCGTGATGTTTTTGAAGAATTTCTTGAATTCGATTATCTGGACGATGCCTGGTATTTCGAAAAAGATGATGATAAATTCGATCTGGATTTAAGCCGAATTATTTTCGGAACGCTTGCATACTCGGGTATTTTACCCGAACACATCAGCATTTCCGGACTCTGCACATGCTGTAACAACGATGTGCTTTTCTCGCACCGCGCGCAGAAAGGCAAACGCGGTACGATGGCAGGAATGATAATGCTTAAAGGCAATTAATCGTGGATTAAAAGTTCGGAAAGATTATTCGGAAAAATATAAAATGCGTTAATGTCGATTGACATTAACGCATTTTTTTAATCTGTCGGCTGATAGTGAAGTTTTCTGTATTCCCGCGGGGAACACCCCATTGATTCGAGAAATACTTTGTTGAATGTGGTTGTGGACTGAAAGCCCGCCATAAAGGCGCATTCAGTAATCGAAAGAGAGTCTTCGGTAAGCAGCGCGATGGCATTTCTAAGCCTGATTTTAGCCAGATATGCAGGGAAAGAAGTCTGCAGATATTCTTTAAAAAGTTTGGAAAAATAAAACGGCGACAAACCGATTTTGTCTGCCACATCCGTCTGGGAGATATCTTCGGTGCTGTGCTCGGATATGTAATTGCATGCCGAACGGATGTAATTCCAGGAAGTTGCCGAATAATTGACCGGCCCAAGCTGACCTTCGCTTTCACGCATGACATATTCTCCGACCAGAAGAAGAAGTTCGTATAAATGAATTTTTATTCTGGTCTCGCTGAAAGACGGTTTTTTGTCATAAATATCCTCTATCTCCAATATTATTTCTTTTATCTTTAATGCCGTTTCGGGCTCTTTTTTGGCACTTATTACGTGACAGGCACTCATGAATCTCGCGGCGGATACCAGATCGAGATTATTATCGGTTATATCCGATGAAAACTGCACGAATACGGAACCGTCTTCAGGTGAAGAGACTATTTCGTGAAGTTCTCTCGGCCAGATGAGAAGCACGTCACCGGCGTTTAATGTATATTCTTTGTCTTTGATTCTGTATTTGCAATTATCTCTGAAAATAAGCGTAAATTCGGAAGCATTGTGCCAGTGCGGAGGGAAATATTTGGGAGTTTTCCTGCTGCTTACGATAACGCCCGGAATTGAGGGATATTTGATTATTTCTTTTTCCATCTTTTAAGCCTTTCATTTTTTTATGCATAAAACAATAATAACAAAAAATGGGCAAAATACAATAAATATCTTCTATTTTTGTTACCCGGACCGATTTATGATTAACATGTCACCTATAAAACTATTTAACGGAGGGTTACATTATGGAGAATTTTTACTTTTATTCGCCGACAGCATTTGCTTTCGGAAAAGATACGGAAAATGAAGCGGGAGCTTTGGTAAAAAGGTTCGGCGGAACAAAAGTTTTGATACATTACGGCGGCGGAAGCGTCGTAAGAAGCGGTCTTTTGGACAGGGTTAAGGCTTCTCTTGAAAATGAAGGCATTCCTTTCAATGAACTCGGCGGGGTTAAACCCAATCCCAGAAGCGGCCTTGTATATGAGGGCATTGATTTATGTCGTAAGGAAAACATTGATTTTATACTCGCGGTAGGCGGCGGAAGTACCATCGATTCTTCCAAGGCAATCGCTGCGGGCGTGGTATACGACGGAGACTTCTGGGACTTTTATGAGGGTAAAAGAATAGAAGAGGCTCTTCCCATCGGAACCGTACTTACCATTGCGGCAGCAGGCAGTGAGGGAAGTCCCGATTCGGTTATCACCAAAGAAGAGGGTATGCTTAAAAGAGGCGCAAGCGGAGATGCGATAAGACCTAAGTTCAGTATCTTAAATCCCGCGCTTACGGAAACACTTCCTCCTTATCAGTCTGCAGCAGGTATCACGGATATCATGGCTCACCTTTACGAAAGATATCTGACCAATACCAAGGAAGTCGAAGTAACGGACAGACTTATCGAGGCACTTTTGCTTACCATGAAGCACGAGGGAATCAGAGTAATCGAAGATCCTCACAACTATGAAGCGAGAGCAAACATTATGTGGGCGGGAATGATGGCTCACAACAATTCCTGCGGTGTCGGAAGAAGTCAGGACTGGAACAGTCATACCATCGAACACGAATTATCTGCTCTTTATGACTGTGCACACGGTGCGGGTCTCGCGGTTACAATGCCCGCGGTTTTCAGATATGTATATAAGCATGACGTAATGCGTTTTGCTCAGGTTGCAGTCAGAGTATGGGGCTGCCAGATGGATTTTGCAAATCCCGAAAAAACAGCACTTGAAGGCATTGATGCACTGCAGAATTACCTCTGCTCGCTCGGAATGCCCAAGAATTTTGAAGAGCTCGGAGCGAAGAAAGAGGACATTCCCAAACTTGTGGAAGTACTCTTAAAGACATCCGGAAGAAACGGAAGTATTTCAGGATTTGTGACTCTTAACGAAGAAGACTGCACAAAGATATATGAAATGATGGTATAAGGGGAGATTTTTATGAAGGCATTGTTTATAGGCGGAACGGGAACAATCAGCACGGGTATAGTTAAACAGCTGGCTTCGGACCCTTCGTGGGAAGTATGGCTTATTAACAGAGGCAACAGAAGCGAGGCGATTCCCGAAAACGTTCATCTTATTAAAGCTGATATGTCCGACGAAGAAGACGTTCGTAAAAAAATCGAGGGAATGCACTTTGACACAGTCAGCGAATTCATAGGTTTTACAGTAGATCAGGTAGAAAGAGACTACAGACTTTTTAAGGGGAAAACCAACCAGTATATATACATCAGTTCCGCATCGGCATATAATAAGCCTGCGGCAGATTACAGAATCACCGAGGGAACGACCTTGTCAAATCCTCACTGGGAATACTCGAGAAACAAAATTGCATCGGAAGAATTTCTGATGAAGAAGTATCGTGAAGAAGGTTTCCCGGTAACAATTGTCAGACCGAGTCATACGTATGATGAAAGAAACGTTCCTTTGGGCGTACACGGCAAAAAGGGATTTTATCAGGTTATTAAAAGAATGCAGGAGGGCAAACCCGTTATCATTCAGGGTGACGGAACTTCGCTTTGGACTGTAACTTATAATGCGGATTTTGCTGTGGGATTCATCGGTCTTATGGGCAATCGCCATGCAATCGGTGAGGCGTTCCAGATAACTTCGGATGAGACACTCACATGGAATCAGATTTATGCAACGATAGCCGAAGCGCTCGGTGTAAAATTAAATGCATATCATATTTCTTCGGAATATTTAAGCGCAGTCGGTGATAAATACGGCTTTGATTTTGAAGGAAGTTTAATCGGCGATAAGGCCGTATCTGTTGTTTTTGACAACAGCAAATTAAAGAAAATCGTACCTGATATGCGTACTAACATTCCTTTTAACAAAGGAGTAAGAATAGCACTTGATTATGTATTGTCCCATCCCGAATGTCAGGTGGAAGATCCCGAATTCGATGCCTGGTGCGATAAAGTAATCAACGCATTGGAAGAATCCAAAAAATTATTTTCATAGCGAAAAAAAAGGGAAGACGAACGTGACAATCAAAACTAAAGCAAATCCCGTGATAAATGAAAAAACACCGCTTCTTGTGATAGCGGGACCGATGTTTTTGGAGTTGTTCCTCGGAACAATGCTTAACAACATCGATACACTGATGTTAAGCCACTACGATGAATATGCGGTAGGAGCTGTCGGCAATGCCAATCAGATAATGTTTATGCTCAATATTCTTTTTAACATTATCGCGACGGCAACCGGCGTAGTGGTGGCACAGTATCTCGGGGCAAAGCAGTACGACAAAATGAATACAATCTATTCGCTCGCGGTATTGTTCAATGCTACGTTCGGAATCATATTAAGTGCCGGAATTGCTCTCGCGAATCCGTTTTTTATGATGTTGCTGCATATATCGCCGGAAATGAAAGATTACGCGATGACATATATCTATATTGTCGGCGGCGGAAGCTTCTTAATGGCTGTATACAATGTAATGATTCAGATTCTTCGATGCAACGGGTATCCGAAGGTCGGAATGTACATTTCACTCGTGATCAACGTCATCAACATCGGAGGCAATTATCTTTTCTTATACGGACCCCTAAAAGAACTTCACATGGGTGTTGCGGGTGTTGCGATATCGACATTTGTCGCAAGAACGATTGCGGTAATAGCAGCATTTGTATTCTTTTTCGGAGCAAAAATCGGAAAGATTTCCGTACGTTACTTACGACCGTTCCCGTTTAGTCTTTTATGGAAGATGATTAAAATCGGTCTTCCTTCGGCAGGAGAAAACCTCTCATACACGATGTATCAGATGATGCTTTTATCCTTTGTCAACACGATGGGCAACGATTCCGTCAATGCGAGAGTGTACTGCAATTCGCTGATATCGTTTGCGATGCTTTTCTCGAACGCTTCTGCTATGGCAACGCAGATTATCACGGGACATTTAGTCGGCGCTGGCAAGGAGGATATGGCCTACAGGCGTGTATTTAAAACACTGCTTACATCTATGCCGATAACAGTTTCGCTTGCGGCGATAAACTGGCTCTTATGTCCGATAACGCTTAAAATATTTACTCAAAACGAAACGATAATAGCGCTTGGCAGAATGATAATGCTGGTCGATATTTTCCTTGAGATCGGAAGATGCTTAAACATGACATTCGTCTGCAGTCTGAAGGCAGCGGGCGCATATATATTCCCTCTTGTAATAGGCCTCTTCACAATGTGGGGTCTGGGACTTACCTGCGGTTACTTAATGGGTGTTGTGGTCGGCTTAGGCGTAGCCGGCATCTATATGGGAACTGCCACGGACGAATGCATCAGAGGCCTGATAGTCATGTACTACTGGTATAAGAAAAAGTGGTACGGCAAAGCGGTTGTTGATAAATCAAAATAAAGAAAGGACTGCGAAAGCAGTCCTTTTTAGTATTGGTATATTATTAGATTAATCTTCATCCCAACAATCATTCTAATTAAGAGATTCCATATGAACTCCAAAAAGGATGTACATAAAATCTCTTCGTTCATCAATTATTCGTACGATTCTTATATAATCGTCTTCAAGTCTGAAGAAAGCATAATTTCTCTGTGTATACAGACATTTGTAATCGGTTATTATTTCGAATCTTTCAAACAGCTTAATATCCGTTTCAGGATATTTTTCAAGACGATTCAAATCTCGAAAAATAGCTTCAAGAATTAGTTTTTCTTTATCAACACCAAACTCAAAGTCCAAGTAATCTTTGAGATTTTCCAAATCATTATATGCTTCGGGAGTGATAAAGACTTTTCTCATAAACCTAACCTCTTGCGAGCATCCTCCAGAGGAATCCATCCTTCTTTTCTGGCAGAAGCTTCACCTTTTTCCAATTCAGAAAACAGATTTTTTAAAGCTCGTAATTCATCCAATTCTTTCATATCAACAATCGCGACACTGCTTCTTCCGTTTTTTGTTAAATATACAGGATTTCCGTATGACACCTGATTTATAACGTTTTTATAATTTCTTAAATCTGATACGGGTAATATATTAGGCATAGTCATCACCTCCTATATACAATGTATCATGCTGCGTATTATTTGTCACTTAATTATATGTAAAATTTTAAGTAAAATAAGATGCAACCATTTTTTTCTTTTATGAGGAAGGCCACCGGCATTCCCATCGGTTGTTACGTGCATTATAAAATCCTGAAAAATGTATGGTCAACAGAAATAGATAACAAAAATAAAGTTTGTGAAAAATAACGAAAACCGAGAAAAACAGCCCTTCAAAAAACCTTTCAAACGCCCTGTTTATCGGCATTTTTTACTTGTCAAAAGAGCACCGAAACAGGGGCAAAATGAAAGTTATATAACTAAATTTTGTGCCCCCTTTTTCTTAATTTTGTCTAATAAAATATCATTATGTTTTTTATATAATATAAATTGAGTTTGTTTGGATAATGATTTTCCGAAATTCGAAATATAGCAAAAACGGAGGTTTATTTATGTTAAGACAGGTCATGACGGAAAACGGAATGGTTCGCGGATTGGCAGGAAACAATGCGAGAATCACTGTGTTTAAGGGTATTCCTTTTGCAGCACCTCCTGTCGGAGAATTAAGATGGAAAGCTCCTCAGCCGGCAAAGAACTGGGACGGTGTGCTTGAAGCATACAAATTCGGTCCCATTTCCATGCAGGATGTACCGGGTCTTTCGGACGACATCTATGTTCGTGACTGGCATGTGGATCCCGAAATCGATATGGACGAAGACTGTCTTTACCTTAATGTCTGGAGTAATGCAAAGAGCGCAGACGAGAAACTTCCCGTACTTATATGGTTCTTCGGAGGCGGTTTCCAGTGGGGTTATCCTCCCGAAATGGAATTTAACGGTGAAAATATTGCCAAAAGAGGCGTAATTGTCGTATCCGTCAACTATCGTCTCGGAGCTTTCGGATTCCTTGCTCATGAAGAACTCTGCCAAGAAAGCCCCGATGCTCCCACCAACTTCGGTCTTTTAGACCAGCAGGCGGGTATCAAATGGGTTAAAAGAAATATCGCGGCATTCGGCGGCGATCCCGACAATATAACAATCATGGGTCAGTCCGCGGGCGGCGGATCCGTATTTTCACATCTGACGGGTTCTTCACAGGGACTCTTCCAGAAAGCCGTAATCATGAGTGGTATCATAGGATTCCCTTATTTTGACGACTTCGTAATAATCCCCCGCACGTTTGACGCCGTAAAAGAAAAAGGCGCCGAATTTATCAAATCCCTCGGCGTTGAAACTATAGAAGAAGCAAGAAAACTTGATGCCAAATTCGTTCGCGACAAAGCTTCGGAATTCAGAAACAAGAACGGTTTCTTCTTCTGTCCTTCGGTGGACGGCAAGTTCCTGACCGATGTTCAGACCAAGCTCTTCCTTGAAGGCAAGCATGCTCATGTACCGATGATGGCAGGCAACACCAATGACGAATTCAAGAGTTATATCTTCGCAGACAATGATGAAGACTTTGAAAATAAAGCAAGAGCAATCTTCGGTGACAAGGCGGATAAATTCCTGTCATTCAAGAATGTATACGAAAAGAAAGGCAATCAGTACGCTGAAGCAAACGGAATAGAGTGTGCCACAAAGGGTATATTCGAGCATAACGACAAGGATTGCTATTACTATCTTTTCAATCCCGATATTCCCGGCTGGGACAATCCCGGCACTTTCCATTCGGTAGACCTCTGGTTCTTCTTTGAGACTTTGGGCCTTTGCTGGAGACCTTTCGTCGGAAGACATTTCGATCTTGCAAGACAGATTTGCAACTATCTTGCTAACTTCGTTAAAACCGGCAATCCTAATGGAAACGATGCCGACGGAACACCTATGCCCGAATGGAAGCCTTATACCGCAGAGAACAAAGCCGGTATGGAATTCACATCAAACGGTCCCGTTCCGACGGTAAGAGAATCGGAATTCGGTGATTTTATCAAGGACTGGATTGATGAAAAGGCAATGAATTAATCGGAGAAGATATTTATGAAACAGGCATTTAATCCGTATTTACCTTCATACGAATATGTTCCCGACGGCGAACCCCATGTCTTCGGCGACAGGGTTTATGTGTACGGCTCACATGACAGATTCGGCGGACATTTCTTCTGCCAGAATGACTATGTGTGCTACTCGGCTCCCGTCGACAACCTAAAA